>JBJHCA010000076.1:0-15867 GCA_050485785.1 Saprospiraceae bacterium
AATTCCGCCTTTGGTGTTGGTGATGGGGAATGAAGCCGAAGTAGCCGGAATAGACTGACTCCGGTCAAAGAACAACCGCACGGTGAGTTGCTCACTGACTGCGTAATCTACTGAAGGCGAAAACCTTATGGTTTTCATGCCCCGGGTAGGCTCTGCCACATTCTGATCAAGCAGGTGATTGATAGTAATATCATCCCTTACTGAAAAATCAAACCGGAAGTTCAGATCGTTTTCGAGGCGGTTGGTCTGATTCCGGCCAAAATTGATATTGAACGGCAACCGCAAACCCCGGAACCGATACCCCCAGCCAAATGTGAACTCGTTGGTCTTGGTTTCACTCAACTGATAATCCACAAAGCTCATGGACAGGTTTCTGGACTTTTTCCAGTCGACGGCAAAAGTCATGTCGTTTTTGGTGCGTATGTCAACACCTATAAGTGGCATAAACTGCTCGATCACATTAATGGCCGGCACTTCGATCTGATGATAGTAGTTCTGAGTCAGCGGGTTTTTATTGAAAACGCTGTCGGGATTATAGTTGAAGTTGGAGTAAAACTCATTGATAGTAAGCGTACTCCGGTATCCGTGTGTAATGTTGACCGCCTGCAGAAACTCTTTAAAGAAAGGCAATCTGCTCAATCCGTTGTATGTCAGTCGCCAGTTGGGTATAGGCAGTTTGTTGTAGGGTTCCAGGTCAATAGTGTTGGCATCCTTGCCGGTATAGGCAGCTAGAAATGCCGGAACCAGCACTTCCTGATGATACCTTCCGTAACCCTCAAAATAGCCGTCGGGATCCTTCTCATGAGGAGCCGCACCTGCCCCGGCCAACCGCTGGGAAATGATCTTCCTGTTTTCTTCAAACTGAAGGAAATTCTCAGACAGGCCCGATGGTGTATTTCCGTTCCACAGTGTATTCAAGGTGAAATAGGAAATGTTCAGTGATCCCATCTCTCGTTGTGCAAGATTCCGGAAGTCTCCGCCGGGTTCATCCACCTTGAAATATTCCGACTTGTTCCTGACATAAGTACGCCGGGCATCCAGGTCGATTCTAAAATCTCTGAAAGGTTCAATATTGAGCGAGGCGGTAATGTCTTCACTGTAGTCACGCAATACCTGCTGATTCAGGAACATGCTTCTGGTGATCCAGTCATTGGAGGCAGCCTGATCCAGATAGGCATCAGACGGTTGGAAACCCACTATATAGGCCAGGCCGGGTGCAGTAAAGTTGTCATCCAGTCCTAGTAGATGAGATTGAGGCATAAAACCGGGAATTACACTCCGGTAAGTTTGTGAATAGGTTAACCTCGCTCTTCTTATCAGTAGTAAGGGACGGAGTACAACTTTTTCGGCAGTGGAAGGTTGTCGTTGAGTTTGCTGTTGTTGTTGAGGAGCTTGCCTGTCGCGCTGGCCGGGTTGCTGACCGCGGACATTGCCGCCTCTGGGTGGTGCTGACCCACCGTTGATCTGTCTAAAATACCGCGATTTATTGTAAAAGTTAACCAGGTTAAAGTCGGCATTCAACTGTCTGGTCTGGCTGTTCTGAATAATATTACCCAGTGAATCGGTATTGAGTGCAGCGGCATTCCAGCTGTAATCACCGGTTACCTGCGCTCTGATGTTGATCCAGTCGATAATGGGGATGGATCGGGTTGGCAAGGTATAGGACGCCATGTAGTTATGGCGGTAAAGCTTGTTTCTTCCAAATGACTTCACATTGGTCCACACGCTGTCTCGTTTTTCCGGGGTATCTATTCGCCCTTCGGGCTCATCGATCACTGCCAGATTGGTGGCCGAAAAGTTGAAATTGATCGACCGGGCCGGGTTCCACTGCAGGTTGTAACTGCGCTCCCACTGGAAGCGTTTATCGTACCAGGTAGAATATTCAGGCGAAGAGAACCGGTAGGTGGTTTCCCCAATAAAGCGCGTCATCTGATTGCTCATGGCAAACGAATTGGGCAGGGGATTGAAGTTAAAGTCCCTGAGCCAACGCATATAGTTACCCCCGAAAGTCATTCGCCTCAGTGGTTGTATAAAATTAGCCTGGCGTGTATAGGCATAGTCCAGCGCACCGCGGTAGAGGTCCTCAACACTCTGTTCAATGGTGGGATCGCGATGGTAAGTCTGGGTATAGCTGTAAGTCAAGCTGAAATTGGAAATATCCCATGGTTTGGGCCCTCCTTCCCTGGCCGTTCTGGACTTCCTCACATTCGTGAAATTGTATCCACGGATGGTAGTAACTGTTTGTGCCTGCGTTCTCAGTGAATCTCTGACCTGGGCATCATCATAAGCTTCCAGCAATTCCTTAAGGGGAATATCGTAAGTATATGGGTCAAACTGAGGATTGGAAATTGTATTGGAATACTGGGCATAAAAGGGTAACTGAATACCGAGATCAGAGGGCAGAAAACGTCCCAGCTGCAGATTGGTAGACACGTCGTATTGTATGATTTCCTCGCGGGAGCGCTGAGCCAGTTTCTGGTCGAGAGAGCCCCATCCAATACTGCTATAATTGCCCGAGAGAGTAAGATTACCCAGATCGGCCAGCTTAACATCCAGCCTGGCCAGGGCAGCCATCCCGCCGCGCTCATCAAATCCGCTCAGGCGAAGCTCGTTGATCCACACCTCTGTACATACAGGCACGCCATTGCCCATGGCATTGCGCACACCCACAAGAACACCTTTCACAAGCCCCAGATCAGGATTTCCCTTTACTCTGATATAGTTACCCGGCCGTTCAGGGTCTTCCACCTCATAAACATCCGCCAGGGAATACTCGGAAACATTCCGTTCAATTTTGATGTCCTTCAGCCATTCCAGCATAAAGTCAAACTCATTCTCCTCAGGCCATATCACCCGGTCATAGTCTGGAGTATTGGGCGGAATAGTAGGATCAGACATCACCAGCGGGAGCTCGTATTCGTAATAATTGTTTTCAAAATCACTTCCAAGGCGCATGAAAATTCTGAGCGCACCCGGATTCAGATCCTGTTGCGACTCTGCATGAACAAACATTCTCAAACGCTTGAACATTCTCATATCGAGATTAATGATCTTGTAAACGCCCCGTGCATCACCGTCCTGAAGGTTGCATATAGCCAATGACAAGGCCTGCTCATTCTGCAGAATATCGGGGTATGGCCCAACTGAACGCTCTCTCACAATACCCGGAGGCAATACATAAGGGAAGGGAGTCCGGCCACTGTTTTCTTCAATGTTGACGGCCGTTACATCAAAAGTGGTAACATCCGCTTCGTCAGGTACCGTGATAACGCCCGGCCCCATCAGGTTTCTGCGGTATTTTCTCCACTGGTTCCGCACCAGTTCCAGCCTGGCAAATCTCAGGGTAGTCTGGTCTTCAAAGCCGTGCATATACATGCGGATAAAGCGGATGGATCGGAAATCCTGAATACCGCCAACTTTGGTGGTATAATTCTCCACCGGCACTTTAAACTGATACCATATACCTCCGGCAGCATGCACGGTGTCCGTTACGTAATCACTGTGTGCCAGGCCCTGGCCTTCCCTGATAAGCGGAATCTGGTACTGAAAGTACGACTCATCCTGATTAAGGGTATTGTCGCGGTTAATATCTTCGGAGTCCGGAAGATTGGTACCTGCTGACAACACATTGCCCTCCGGAGAACGGGAATTGCCTTCCTGGCCATTGTATCTGAAATACAGAGCAATTACGTCATCTTCATCCTGATACACAGGGTCGTTATAGTAAACGTAATCGTCATTGGAGGGGTCCTCCCAGGCCTGCTGATATGCCGGAGAATTGACACCGACTATCTGTGCCAGATTCTCGAGGTATTCGGCAAAAAATATTCTCTCCGCTTCGTTGTTCAGACCATCGAGACCAACATCCTGAATGGCCCTGACTTCCGGGTCATTGTCGAATGCATTCACAATAGACTGAGTTCGCGGCACCACGCCCCAGGCTGTTGTATCAACCCTTACATCGCTACCGGGACGCGGTAATCCGTTCTCAAAGAAGTACCTGCCGTCTTTGAGGATGTCTTCACTAACATTTCCCAGATTGATATACAGGTTTCCACCTTCACCCTGTGGAGTCTGATTGTCCTCAAGGTAGGGGCTCAGCATCCAGAATTCGATAAACTCGATATTGGCCGCTTCAAAATCATTGTTCTGGATAGAACGCATAATACCCCCCCACCGGCTTTTGGGATCGCGCAATCTTCCGTCGGGTTCAATTCCGGCACTGTAGGCCGTGGGATAGGTTTCGTAGTTATAGGGCCCCCGCTGGTCAGGGTAGAAAGTCATGTCAAACGTAAACATGTCCACAGCCTGACCGGGCTGCATCTGGCGGTTGGGAAAAATTTCATCCTGCCTAATGGCTCTGGTGTACACACTGGGCGTGCGGTTAATTCTTACTCCGGGGTCAATGCGGTACCAGGTCAGTTTGGCTCTGTTCATGCCAATCACCAGCGTGTCCATGAGGTCAGATTCGGGAAAAAGCGGGTTGTTCCCCTGTGGATCGTCATGCGGTATACTCGAAATCACCCAGGCATTGGCAGGTGAGCGAAGATCATAACGGCTGGCAGCCCCTTCAAAATCATCGATATACACCACACTTTCGTTGTCCTGTTTAATGGCCCGCGATGAACCCGGCTTCAGGTAAGCCACTTCTCCGGTGAAGGTAATGTTTGATTCAGCACGGGTTTGAATAAAAGGCAGCCAGTCAATGGCTCTGGTAATCCAGGGCGTTTCTGTACTGTATTGCATATCAAACCCAAAAACGTTATTACTGATGGGGTCATCTCCCACATTGACTTTTTGGGTAAAGGGCCTTTCGTGCAGGCGCATAAAGGTGGCTCCCAGGGTAAAATTGTCGTTGATCCAGTAATCAGCCCTGGTGCCGATGAGCGTTTGTGTCTGAAAGCCAAACATAGTGTTGTCTTCAAACGACACGTTGATGGGAAGGCCGGAATTGAGCAGTGATTCGTTCAGGATTCTCACCCGGCCCAGGTTGTAATCCACTTCATAATCCTGCCCTTCTATGAGCTGCTGACCACCGGCTGATACCCTTACCGATCCTCTGGGAACATTGAATGCGCCCAGGGAAATTTCTGTGGATACACTGGACCGGTAACTACCCCTGATCACAAACCGATTGAACTCAGGGTACTCCCTGGCTCTGGTAATAGTTGAATCATACAGCATCTGATAGCTGTATTTCTGTGCCAGCAAAGGATCGTCAAACTGAGATGCCAGCGATGAGCCAAAGGGCTCAAGCACTGGGAATATCACCCTGCCGTTGATCGGGTTAATGGTAGTTCCGGGAACAAAGTCAAAAATACCGTCCGGAAATGGATCACCCTGCCTGTTCAGGTTATCCAGATTAAACACCCGCAAAAGCGGTACACCAGCAAGGTTGCCTTCAGGCAGATGCCGGATCTCTCCTCCTCCCGGATCCTGATAAAAAACGTCCAGCTTAAAATCCTCCTGGCTTACCTGAAATGCACCTAATGAGTAAATGTTCTTCATCATCAGGTCCCACATTGGCAAATCAATCCGGGGCGTAGAGCTTTTCAGCATCTTGACATACAGCGTTCCCAGGGTATCGGGATTACTGGGTGCATCCAGACCGAACTCCCCCACCTGGTAAACCTGGCCGTTGTAGGTATATTCGTAGGCAACACCCAGGATATCGTCAGGGCGCAGATTGATATTCAATGAAATATAGCCCAGCTCGGGATGGAAAGTATATTCCGTGGGTAGCAGTTTGCGGGCTCTCACCTGCTGAAAATCCCTGACCTGCTCTAAACTGAATGGTGGCTGCCTCAACCCTGATACCGCATTATCCAGCGATCTGACCTGGGGGTTATTGGTCAGCATCTGATACAGGTTGTTGGCATTATTGGCCGGCAGTGGATTGTTCCTGAAGTCTCTCGGTCCTGCCGGATTGGGTATTATCGTATTGGAGTTGGCCAGCTTTGTGGCATCGCCTTCGCCCAGATCGGTAAATGCTACGATATCCCTTACGCCTTCGGTTTGGTTGCGGGTATTGGTCACCCAAACTTCAATCCGGGTGATGGCGAACAGCGTTTGCAACTGAGGCAAATTAGCCTGGGCAGGTTCAAATTCGGCACGGTTAAAGTGAGATAAAAAGAAGTGCCGGTTTTCATCGTATCTGTCAGCAGTTATACTGAATGTTTGCAACTGAGTTCCACCCTGCACCTGCAGGTTTTTGCGCTGAGATTTTTGCTGTGACAGTACGCTGGTGAGGGTAAGCCTGCCAAACTGCAATTCTGTTTTAAGACCAAACAGGCTTTGGCTTCCCTGAATCAGCTGACTTCTTAAAGGCATACTGACGTTACCGGCTTCAATTTTTTTAATAATGTCGTCCTCTTCTCCTGAATATCCGATGTTCATCTGATTCTCGAAATCAAACATGGCCTGAGTATTGTAATTAGTACCCAGTTTCATTTTGTCACCAATCTGGCCGGTAACGTTCATCCGAATGTCCATATCAAAATTGAATCCCCCCTGCCTTCGCTGCCTTTCAGTCAGAATAGGGTTATCAACGCGCTGATAGTCAGCACCAAAGGTGAGATCAATGTGTCCCTGGGGGCGGATTTCTATGGTATTATCGCCAAACAACCTGTTAACCAAATCGTCTTCGAGATCAATCTTTTGAACGGGGTCGGGAACGTCTATGCTTCCGTCCTCGCGCTCAATACCGGCAAGCTGGTTAAAAAGTCTGTTTTGTTCCTGCTGAGCTGACCACTGAAGATACTCTTCAAAAGTCATGTAAGTGGGTGCCGTATAAAAACTTTCACCAATCCGCTCGGTTATGATGTAAGTGTTTGTGAACGGATCATACTCCACCGATTGCTGAATAGCCGGCGGATCATTCAGGTCAAAAGGATTATTGGCAGGATGGTTGATAAAATCGCCGGTACGCGGTAAGATGGTATCCGGATTGGCCAGATCGATCAGCAAACCACCACTGAATGAAATGTAAGGGTCTTCCGGCAGCAGACCAATACCGGAGGCCTGCTTGGTAATCAGTAAGCTGGCAGCAACAACAATGAAAAGTATATGAAAAGACAGTAAGTGATGCTTCATAAGACGATTACAAGTACTACTACTACCGGGTTAACTGCGAAAGCGCTCCTAAAGAACTGCGATGGCATTTTGTATGATTTAAGACAGAATTCGCAGGGCATGCTTAATGAGGTTTTCAACTGAACTGTTTTCCTCCGTCCGTGGAATACTGTTCAGGGCTTTGGTCACGGCATTTTTCTGGAATCCCAATGTAATTAGAGCAGATAACGCCTGATCAAAATGAGTATTGTCTGAAGCCGGGGTAATTGAGCGCTCTGTTCCGGCAATTTTAACGATTTTGTCTTTAAGGTCAAGAATCACCCTTTTAGCTGTTTTATCCCCTATTCCCTTTACGCGTTTTATCACCTGTGCCTGATCCAGGGTGATGGCCTGCTGAAGGTCTTCAATGGTCAGTGACGAAAGCAAAAGCCTGGCCGTTGCGGCACCCACTCCCGAGACCGAAATCAGGAGAGAAAACATGTAACGCTCCGCATCGGAAGAGAACCCGTACAAAGCGTCATACTGATCTGTTTTATGCCAGTAAGTGAGCAATTCGGTTTCGGTGTTTTCACCAATGGCCGAATAGGTTGGCAAGGTAATATGGATATGGTACCCTACCCCACCCTGTGTCATAATTACAGTGTGAGTGGGACTCAGTTCCAACACTTTTCCTTTAACTCTGGATATCATCAGGCCTGAATTGAAGCCACAAAGGTAAAAAAAGCTGAACATGCTGTACTTATGCCCTGAAATTCATACAAAACAGTTGTGCAGCCCATGTGCGGTATTAGTTTCCGGTCATTTTGAGGATTCCTTCAATGTACTCGCGGCTGTTGGACAGGCGAGGCACTTTGTTCTGTCCGCCCAGTTTGTCTCTGCTTTTCATCCATCGCCAAAATGTGCCTTCCGCAACCGGATGCAGGATCAGGGAATGGAGTGCCATGTCTTTGTAGCGTTTGGCCTCGTAATCAGAGTTGATCTCCTGAAGGTTACTGTCCAGGTCACTGGCAAAATCCGGGAAACTTTCAGGCGATTTTTCGAACTCAATGATCCACTCGTGAGCTCCTTTTTCTTCACCTTCCAGATGTTTGGGTCCTACAGTATACTCTGAAACCACAGCCTGATGCTTTTCACAGGCTTTAAGCAATGCTTTATCGGCATTCTCTACAATCACTTCCTCACCGAATACATTGATATAGTGTTTGGTGCGCCCTGAAATCTTGATTTTATATGGTTTTGTATCCGTAAATCTCACCGTATCGCCGATAATATACCTGTACAGGCCAGCATTGGTAGTGATCACCATGGCGTAGTTCTTTCCGGTTTCCACTGCTTCAAGCGGTACGCACTGTGCATCTTTCCGGCCAAACTGGTCCATGGGTAAAAACTCATAAAACACACCATTATCAGTCAGCAGAACCATGCCGTCATCGTCAAAATTCATTTGTGAGGCAAAATATCCCTCAGATGCATTGTATACTTCCAGATAGCTGACTGCATCACCGGGAAAAAACTTTCTGAATTGCTGGATGTAGGGATCAAAACTTACCCCGCCGTGTATGAAGAGCTCAAAGTTGGGCCACACCTCCAGCAGATCCTTTTTGCCGGTGATCTCCAGTATTTTTCTGAACAACACTATGGTCCATGTGGGTACGCCGCTCAGGTTGGTAATATTGTTTCTGGCGGCTGCGCGAGCAATTTTCTCAATTTTGGCTTCCCATTCTGCCATCATGGCGGTTTCCACATCGGGCACCACCATCCACTTGCCCAGGACAGGCATAAACTCCATCATGATTGCCGAAACATCCCCGCAGTGTGTACCGGCTTCCTGGTTGTAGACTTCGTGGGTACCTCCCATAACTATGGCACTGCCTCTGAACAAATTGTTATCGGGTCTCAGCCTTGAAAAGAAGCTCAAGGTGTCTTTTGGGCCGCGTATATGGCATTTTTCGAGATTTTCGGTTGACACCGGAATCAGTTTGCTGCGGCTTGAGGTAGTACCTGAGCTCTTTGAAAACCACTCGATTTTGCCGGGCCATAACACGTCTGGTTCGCCATTCAGCATGGACTCAATAAAAGGCTGCATGCCTTCATATTCCTGTACAGGCAGTGCGGCATTGTATTCCTCATAGGACATTCCTGCTGTTATGCCGTTCTCAGCACCGTACCGGGTCTGACTTCCCTGCCGGATAATGTGTCTGAACCAATTGTCCTGTGCCGTATACGGATCATTGAGTGCAGTTTCAATGCGACCAAGACGACTGCGCAGGTACCAGTTGATAATGTTATTGAGCATTGTGGCTTATCAATCGTTTTGGCAAAAGTAAAAAACTGAGCGTGACTGTAAGCGAAAATTTCACAAGGGGCACAGGTATTGAATAAAATGCTAAAACCACTCCCCCGGTTAAATACCAGGCAGCACCAAAAAACAAAAAGATATATAAAAAAATCAGGAAACTGCCTTCACCAAAAATCAGGCGAAAGCTTCTTCAAGTATTTCTTCGGCATTGACCGTACCCGCCGATCCCGCTTTATTCAGGTAAGTTTCATAATCCTTGTAGCCTGCTCCTTTACGGGCCAGACCGCGATATAGATTGAGCTGATTGCGTGCTACAGTTTGCTTGCCGGTATCCAGTTTTTCGGCTGAATCCAGATGAGAGAGTGCTTGCTTATGCTGATCGAGGTGCACAAAACACTGAGCAAGGCGGAAATGAGCCTCGGGGCGTCTGAGATAGTTCTCGTCAGATTTTTCAAAAACCTTGGCCACAAAAAAGTTAAACTCTTTTGAAGCGGCCTGCCAGTCTGATTTTGCCATGAGGGCCAGGCCTTTATAAAAGCGTGCTTTCCAATAAACCGACTCCAGGGCTATGGCGTACTGCGTGCATTGCTCAAATGCTGCAATGGCATCATCCAGCAGATTGCGCTGCAGGGCAAGCATGCCTTTGCGAATGTAAAGCCCGGCATCGGTGGTTCGCAGTTTAAGTGCTTTGGGAATCAGTTTCCAGGCATTGTCCGGTTCTCCGAGCTGCAGGAAGGCATCCATTAAGCCGAGATGGGCAAGGTAGTGATCGGCATGGAGACGCAGGACTTCGCGGAAAGCCAGAACGGCATCTGTTGATTCTTTCTTATGGAGCAGGTCAACGGCTTCGCGGTAGCGGGTAACCACATCGCGATCGCTTTTGGGTTCAATGACAAAATGGTGTCTGTTAGGGTGTACCCCTGCAATCCACACATCGACTTTTCCGGTGACGGCAAACTCAGCAGCGTATTCGAGCAGGTGGATCGTATTACTCCAGGTTTTGCGGGTGGCTTGTTCAACCAGGCGCTGAATGGTAATAGACCTGTTTTCAGGGTCGAAGATTTTTTCCGGAATGAGCAAAGACTCATTTTTGTAATGAGTCTCTGCTCTCCAGACTAACATCTTTTCTACTTTTTCGAATCTTTTAACACTGTCGAAATCGAGCCATCCCTGAATAATCACTTTACAGGTCATTGCTGGTTGAGTTTTTGCAATTTAAAATTAGGTTTACCGGAACGGACCGAGATCGTAAAAACAGTGCGATTTCGCAGCAGCAGTAAAAGATGCGGGCTACGTGTCAGACTGGATTGAACCGGAGTGTAAAGGTCGGACATTTTCTTCACAAAACCAAAAATATCAGCAATTTATCACCCGAATTCCCGAACCGTTTCAATCCATCTCCAAAAGCTAAGATGCGCCTAATAAAATTATGGCAGGTTTAGCAAAAACGATGCTTTTTACTGCATATTATATCGCCTTCAAAATGCTCCTGATCAATGCCGGCCCATGATAAATCATTCCGGTGTAGATCTGGATGAGGTCAGCACCGGCCATAATGCGTTTCATGGCTTCTTCCGGTGAATCAATTCCCCCCACACTCACCACTGTGTAGGGAGGCGGAAGCAAATTTCTAACATCCCTAAGCAACTCCAGTGACCGTTCAGCCAGTGGCTTGCCGCTCAATCCTCCCTGCCCTATCTGGTCGAGTTTTTCCGGAGAGGTGTTAAGCCCCCGGCGCTCAATGGTGGTGTTGGTAAGCACAATTCCCTGCAGGTTTGTTTTGCGGATAACCCCGGCAATATCCTTTAGCATGGCTCGGTCGATATCGGGCGCAATTTTGAGCAAGATCGGCCTGGGCTTGATCAGTTTACCGTTTTCTTCCTGCAATTTTCCCAGCAGCGCTTCAAGTGGTTCTTTCTCCTGCAGTTCACGCAGTCCGGGAGTATTGGGCGAGCTGACATTGACCACAAAGTAGTGAACCCAGGGGTGCAGTCGTTCGAAGGCATAAACGTAGTCCTTCCAGGCCAGATCATTGGGCGTATCCTTATTTTTTCCAATATTGGCACCAAGTATAAGGTGTTCGGGTATACTGCATTTTGCGAGCCGGCTTACCATGGCATCCACCCCGTCATTGTTAAAACCCATGCGGTTTATCAATGCCTCATCGGCAGGAAGCCGGAACAATCTTGGTTTGGGATTGCCTTTCTGGGGCCGCGGTGTTACCGTTCCCAACTCAATAAGACCAAAACCCATGGCCGGTAAAACATCAAGGTAGCGGCCATCCTTGTCGAAACCGGCCGCCAGGCCCAGGCGATTGGAAAACTGCAAACCCATACAGTGAAAGAGCTCTTCCTCCTCTTTCACCGGACCGGGCAAACCGGCCAGCATGCTGGTGAGGGCAGGCACCCGATTCAATGCCCTCAGTGATTTCATAGCAAGGTGATGGGCAGATTCGGGCGGCAGGCTGAACAATAACGGCTTAATCAAACGGTACATGGCAGAAATCCGGTGAAGCGCAAAACTAATGCTGTTTGATCAATTTTCAATCGAATACGGCAAATCTTACTCTCCGATAACCGGAAACATCACATGGTGGGCAAAACCTCCAAATTTCCTGAAAACACCGTATCATTGCACCGGCCAATTGAATTAAAGATAAAATTAAACCCTACGGAATGACTATGATCAACATCACCAAAGCCACTGCTGCCATTGCCCTGTGGGCATTGATATTTTGGACAGCCTGCAGCCCGGCTGACCAGGATACCACCGTAGAGCAGGCATTACCCGAACTGAATGCCGAAAAAACAGAGCAACATATAGCCGTTCTGGCATCAGATGACTTTATGGGTCGCATGCCCTTTACGGAAGGCGAAACCAAAACGCTGGATTACCTGACCACTCAACTTGCTGAAATTGGCGTGAAACCGGGCAATCAAGGCAGTTATTTCCAGGAAGTGCCATTGGTCGAAATTACTCCCGATCACGATGAAACCCTGACCATACACGGCCCCAGTGGCCCTATTGAACTGACCATGGGACGGGATTTTGTAGCCACATCGCTTAGAATGCAGGAGGAGATGAATATCGTGGATTCAGAGATCGTGTTTTGCGGGTATGGCATTGTTGCTCCGGAATATGGCTGGAATGATTACGAAGGAATAGACATGACCGGTAAAACAGCACTGGTAATGGTCAACGATCCGGGGTTTGGCACCAAAGACTCTACGCTGTTTAACGGTGAGAGTATGACCTACTATGGCCGCTGGACATATAAATACGAAGAAGCTGCAAGGCAAGGTGCAGCCGGTGTTATTATTATACATGAGACCAATGCAGCAGGATATCCCTGGTTCGTAGTGCAAAGCTCATGGTCCGGTAAAAGTCTGACCCTGAAAGCAGAAAACCGGAATATGGATCGCTGTAAATTTCAGGGTTGGATCAACCTGAGTGTTGCTGCCGAGATCTTTAAAGCTTCCACCGACGAGGAGAAACGTTTTTTTGAGCGGGCCAAATCACCTGACTTCAAGCCTGTTCCCCTGGGAGTAACTTACAGTTACACCCTTCGAAACAGCATGAAGGAAGACGTATCCCAAAATGTGATCGGTTTGATTGAAGGCAGCACCTATCCCGATGAGTACATAATTTATTCAGCACACTGGGATCACCTGGGCATAGCTGCTCCGGTTCAGGGTGACTCCATTTACAACGGAGCCTATGACAATGCCAGTGGCACGGCAGCCTTGCTCAGTATAGCAGAAGGGTTCTTGAGTATGGATCAAAAACCGGAAAGGTCAGTAGTGTTTCTTTTTGTTACCGCCGAAGAACAAGGTTTGCTGGGTTCTGCATGGTATGCAGCCCATCCGGTGTTTCCTGCCCGTCAAACGGTTGCCAACCTCAATATCGACATGATAGGATTTGTGGGCAAAACCCGCGATCTAACCGTAGTGGGATACGGGCAAAGCGAACTGGATAGGTATGCGTCCGAAGCTGCCGACTGGCAAGGCCGGTATATACTACCCGATCAGGAGCCCGAAAAAGGCTTTTATTACCGGTCGGATCATTTCAATTTTGCCAAAATCGGCATTCCGGCATTGTTCGCCACCGGAACGCACGATCACTGGGAGCATGGCATTGAGTATGCCGACAGCGTGAGAACTGCATTTACCACCTTACATTACCACCGGCCCAGCGATGAGTACGATCCGGAGACTTTTGACATGGAAGGCATTATGCAGGATGCGCATTTGTACTTTTATATCGGTCATCAGCTTGCCAACAACCGCGACTGGCCTCAATGGTCAGCCAACAGCGAATTCAGGGCAGTGCGAAAAGCCGATGGAAGATAATCACCGGGTTGTCCTGCGGGCAGCCTGAGCTTTAACCAAACACATCAACAGTGAAACAGGTACCACCAGGCTTACTGAAAATCACCTTGCTGCTGATTGCCATTACCCTCGGTGTCAACTTCCTGATAGTTGCCAAGAATATTCTGGTGCCTGTAGTGGTGGCAATTCTTGGCTCGTTTCTGGTATTCCCTTTTGTATCGTGGCTCGAAAACCGGCTGAGGTTTCCAAGGCTCATAGCAGCCGTGGTTTCACTCATCATGATCATTTTTATTCTCACGGGGATAGGTTGGTTTTTTGGCGCTCAGATCACCTCCTTTGCCGAAGATTTTTCGATGGTCGAAGACCGTTATCAAAAACTGAAGGAGGGCTTACCACCCATAGTTCGCGAATGGCTGGAGAATTTTTCACCGGAAAAACTGCTGGGATATCTCGAAGCCAATATTGAATCCATTTTCAGCGGACTTACCGGCGTTATCGGCAGCATCACCATGTTTTATCTGGTGCCAATCTATATCGTGCTGATGCTGATGTACCGCGATATGTTTTACGATTTTCTCCTTCGGGTATTTCAACCCAAAAACAACAAAACCGGTGACGGTGGCAACAACAGCTCCGGGGTTGATGTAATACTGCCCAATGTGAGAAACATTTCGCGGCAGTACATCACCGGCATGTTCTATGTGATGTGCGTATTGTTTGTGCTCAACAGTATCGCGCTGCTCATTATTGGCGTAAAACATGCGTTTCTGTTTGCTGCCTTTGCGGCCATACTCAACATCGTACCATTTATCGGGCCGCTGGTCGGTTCATCACTGCCTATACTCTTTGCACTGATAACCATGGATTCACTTTGGGCTCCCTTTGCCGTGTTTGCCAGCTTTCTGTTTATTCAAACCCTCGAAAGCAATCTGATCACGCCCGGTATAGTGGGCAAAAATGTAAGCCTAAATCCTTTAGTAACTCTCATCACGCTTTTTGTGGGTGCCAGTATCTGGGGCGTAATCGGTATGATCCTTTTCATCCCCCTCGTTGCCATTCTCAAAGAGCTGTTCAATCATATTCCTGCACTCCAACCCTTTGCTGATGTAATGGGTACCGGCACTGAAAACGGCAACAAAAGTCAACTGTTACCTAAAGTTAAAGAGTGGATCAGCGATAAAAAGGAGGACGATAAGCCTTAGCTCAGTTTTTAGAGGATGCTTATTAATGACTTTTTGTGGGTTTCACTCCGCTCAACTGAATAGTTTTCAGCTTTACTGTGGTTGAATCGGTATCCGGAATCCAATACGAAACAGCATCTGATCCGTAACAGATCGCCTGAGTGGCGGTAACTCCTGTTCCAGTATCAGATTATCCGGTTGGCCGGGGTCAAAATCCGACGCATCGCTGCCGGTAAACTCAACGGTCCAGTCACTGATATCCGCACGGGTATAATATTCAGCCCTGCCTCCCATCAGGTAAGTTCCGGACAGCTCCAGAGAAAACTGCCTGAATGGAATTAAAATTCCTGCAGCTCCTGCCACAAACCAGGTAAAATCACTTTGCTGAGTACTGGCATTGATCACGTTGTCATCTTTGTCACTGGTGAACATGCCGGTTTCATCGGTTATTTTAGTACGCGTATACAGGTACTGCAGGCCTCCGGAAACTTCAGCATAGGGCATAACGTATTGCAGATCAGGCTGAAACCGGAAGCTTATCGGAAAGTGAAGAATATTATTGGACGTGGTCACATCCAGAATCACCGGAATACGGTCTATCACCGTATTGCCAAACCGCACTACGATTTCTTCATTGAACCGGGTAGTTAAGCTGCTGTATTGAAGAAAATCAAAGCCAATCCCCAGCCTCAATGGTGTTTCCTTGCCCAATGGAAAATCGACATTGAAACCGGCAGAAAAGCCGACTTCGTCCACTTCATTCATAAAGTCTCCCTGAGGAATACTCACTCCAAAACGCACACCTATTGATGGAAATTCGGATTGGGCATGGGCCATTGTCAACACAAACCCCATCAGCAACCATACTACAACGTATCTCTTCATGGTATTGAAACTTATTAGCAGATAACGTCCGGAAACAACCCCGACACACTGCAAACTGCACAATGAAGCCGCAAGATATAAAAAGGCCTGCATTCCGCGGAAT
>JBJHCA010000077.1:0-15135 GCA_050485785.1 Saprospiraceae bacterium
GAGTTGACACCGTTCCGTTTTACATTAAGTCGAAACTGGTGCCGGGTGCGGAGTTGATGCCATATCCCGCCTTGTTTTCGTTTCTTGAGCCACTGGCCCTAGAACTTGGCGGCATGACCGGTTCGCATGCCCGGCAAAAAGACAGGGATGTGTTTTTTAATAAGGTCAATAACTTTGCAGTAGCACCGGTAATTTGTTATGAGTCGGTGTACGGTGAATACAGCAGTGAGTATGTTAAACGCGGTGCCAACCTGATAATGATTGTAACCAATGACGGATGGTGGGATAATACCGCTGGACATGTACAACATCTTCAACTGGGTGCTATGCGTGCGGTAGAACTGAGGCGAAGTATTGCCCGAAGCGCCAATACGGGCATTTCAGGATTTATTGATCAGCGAGGCAACCTTCACCTGCCCACACAGTACGGCGAAGAAGCTATTGTGGTGATGGAGATCAAGGCCAATACCGGACAAACTTTTTATGTGGAATGGGGCGACATGATAGGTCGGTTGAGCGGATTTCTTGCTGTTATTCTCATTCTGGTCAGTATTGCCCGGAATCGGGAAGCCGTGCGTAGGCTTAAGAAAAAGCCCGGAAACGACAATTAACTTCTATAGTACAGAACCATGAAAAAACCTGCAACAGGCCATCCTGAAAGTGAAATGATGTCATTCGGGTATGACGCGGGTGCCGTGCTTCATGCCATTAAACAACCGCTGTTCAGTGTTTCTTCCTTTGAATTTGGTTCAGCCGAAGAAGCAAAATTGTTTTTCAGCCGCAGCAGTGGTCAAACTCCCGGCAGCGATGAAGAGGGCTTTATTTACAGCAGATTGGCCAGCCCAAACGTAAGCCTGTTCGAAAAACGTCTCAGTCTTTATGAAGGCACAGAAGCCTGTGCGGCTTTTGACAGTGGAATGGCCGCCATTACCACCACGCTGATGCAGTTCTTACGTCCCGGAGATGTTTTGTTGACCAGCCTACCGCTATACGGGGGTACCGACTTTCTGGTCAAGAAGATACTACCCGTCTATGGTGTGGATGTCCGTCATTTGTCTCCGGGAACCACACCACAAAAAGCTATCCAAAAAATTGAAGACAACAAGCTTGGCGATCGCCTTGCCATGATCTATATCGAGAGTCCGGCCAATCCCACCAACTTTATGATTGACATTGCTATGTACCGAGCATTGGCTGACCGCTATTCCACTGTTGAAAAGCCCGTACTGCTGGCTATGGATAATACATATTTGGGGCCGTTGTGGCAAAAGCCGGCTGTGCATAGGGTGGACCTGGTGCTTTATTCTGCCACCAAATACCTGGGCGGGCACAGCGATCTGGTGGCCGGTGCATGCTGTGGCAGCGAATTGCTGATCAAACAGGTGAAGCGTTTGAGAAAGTATTTTGGCAGCATTCTACAGCCCCAGACTGCATGGATGCTCAACAGAAGCCTCGAAACGCTCAAGGTGCGCATGGAGGCACAGCAGAATTCTGCAGACCGGGTTGCCCGGTTTCTGAATGAACACCCAGCCGTGGAGCGCGTGTATTACCCCGGCTTACTGACTGAAAAGGATGGTGAGCAATTCCGGATTTTCCACGAACAATGCCTTGGTGCAGGAGCAATGATATCCATGGATGTCAAAGGCGGAGAGCCAGAGGCATTCAGATTGCTGAACGCTCTCAGAAGGTTTAAACTGGCTGTGAGCCTGGGCAGCACCGAAAGCCTTGCTCAGCATCCGTTCACCATGACTCATGCCAATGTGGATGATGCGGATAAAATCCAATACGGTATTTCACCGGCCCTCATTCGCCTATCAATCGGGCTGGAACATCCCGATGATCTGATTGCCGATCTTAAACAGAGCCTTGAAGCCATAGCTACAGGGTGATTTTGCAGCTGTGTTGTGATTGGAAATGTTTTAAAACAACACCAAATACACAATGCAGCGGGCTGGAGTGCGTTAATAAAGCCGTAACATTTCATTAACTAAAACTGCGGCATAGAAAAAAGATCTACATCAATAACGGAACATAGTAATGTTTGTGAGGTCTTTTTGTTTTTTGGCCGTGATGTGTTCAACGGCAATTCCCACTTTTAGCCAGACACTTGCAGAACAGGTGATCAAATTGCCTCAGTTTTTTATGCCTCCTCTAGAATTGGAATCTCCGGAACTTTATCAAGTGAGATGTTTTGATTCCGGACAAAATGCGGTGCCTCTTTCTCATCATGCTTTTCTGGATGTTATTACCCGGTGTGAGTGCTATACCAACAATGACAGTATGGAGTTACTGTTTACCTATGTTCGTCTTAGCCCAATTTTATGGGAAAGAACGGACCATCGTGACCATGGCAGATCGCGCCTTTTTGTTGACAAACCCGGACAGATTTTTAAAACCGATACCGCAGTTAAGTTAGCCGGACATTATTCGGAAGGCAAAGTGGTGCAGTACTACAAGTTGCATCCATGCCAGTAAAAATATTGCTTTAAGTTGATTGGGTTGTTTGTGATGCACACACTACACTAGTATTTGTGCGGCCCCTGCTCCAAAGGGATTATTCCCGGGGGCAGGGGATTTTTTTTGCATTTTACCGGCTTAGGATAGCATCTGTTCGAGTTTTACTCTTGATTGAGGTGAATGATGGCCAAAAATCAAATTTCCGTGTCCAGTTGAGTGGTTTACCTTATAATTTGCGGTACAGCGTTTCCACTTTGCGCTGTATCTCGTCAATGCGGTGGTCGTGATATTGATCAAAGGATTGTTTTGGATCGTCAAAACTGATGTGGCAGCGGTACTTCCAAACTTCAGCCACATCCTGCCACAGAATGGACGCTTCGGGATAGACCGGGTTGTCGGAAACCAGCCTGAGTCTGTTGTGGTCGGGTTCGTTAAAAACGCGTTTATAAACAATGCCGTCAGGCCGTGCAACGATAACATAGGTACTGCCGGATTTGATCTGCCTGAGCTGCTCGACAAATTCGCAAATAACCACAGTACCCGGCTGCATAGGCAGCATGGAATCACCGTGAATTTCAAATCCTCTGTAGGTGCCGCTTTCCAGTCCGGGGATTTTAAGCTTGGGTAACTCTTTGATGTAAGTTGGTTCTTTGAAGTTTTCCACATATCCGGCTTCGGCTTTTACATTCACCAGTTCAATCCATGACTTATTGGTGGCATCCACTGTGAGACTCAGTACCCGGAGCTTACCTGAACCGCCTTGATAAGGAGATTCATATTCCAGCGGAATGGTGAGCAAATCGTCTATAGTGCATTGAAAAAATGCGGCCAGCATTATGAGCATAGCAGTGGAAGGTTCGGCACTACCGCGTTCCCACCCACTGAGGGTTGTGCGTGGAATCTGGAAAGTATCAGCCAGTTGTTGCTGACTCAACTTGCGCTGGCTTCTGAGGAATTTTATGTTTTGTGCTAACATGCTGCAATATACGGAAAATCCGTCACTCAATGACGGAATATGCAACATATATTTTGGAAGAAGGGAGTTAAAATGAGTTTATCGGGTTTAAAAGTCCGTTGTACCTGATGTGTTAGTACAGGCAGTTATAATGCTAATGTTTGTACTTCCCGAATGATTCGGTCCAGAACTTCAATATACAATCCAGCGGGCTTTGCCATGTACAGGCTCCGGCATAAAATTGATGGCTTTGATCATCTTTGACATGATGGATCAATTTACCCGGTCTGTTCCTCTTCCCGGATGATGCGGTCTAGTTCTTCCTCGCTTAAACCAGTGGCTTTTGAAATAGTCTCAAGACTTACACCGAGCTTAAAGAAATTCAGGGCTGTTTTTATCTTGCCTTTCTCCATGCCTTTCTCCATGCCTTCCAGAATGAGTTCTTCGTATGCATTACGGGCTTTGCCTTGTACCGGCTCAGGCATAAATTCTATGGCTTTGATCATCCTTGATTTGTTTTTTATCAGACTAAAAAAATAAACCAATACGGGTCGAATCTGGTTCCCGCTTTCATCGCTAAACGGGGAAAAGATGATACTCGCCTGTTTGATCAGGTATTCCTGGTCATGAGCATGCTTTAGCATTAAAAAAATGCCATTCCAAAAATCCGCCTGTCTTAGCAGTATATCATGATCCGACATGGCCTGTAGATTGTGATATACGTATTCGAAGTCCGGTATATATTTCAGCACATTGGCATTCATGCCTTCATACAATGACCGATGGGTGTGATAATCCCACTTTTCCCTGCCATGATAGAACAATACCGGAATAATGGGTTTTAACTTTTTTGCTCCGTTTTTGATCTGATCCATCAAAGCCAGGAAAATGTAATGTCCCTGCTGAACGGTGACGTATTTATCAGCTTTTGATTTGTGCTCCAGCAGGATAGATGCGTAAGCTGATGACTTGCCGGACCGAAGCTTCACTTCGAACACCACGTCGGCTAAAAACTCCCTGAGGTCATGATTGACAAAGCTTTTGTTGGCGTGCTGGATTGTACTGAGGTCAAGTTGTGCCAACAAATCTTCCGGCAGGGTGACTTCAAAATACTCCCTGGCATTGTCCACATTGGCAAACATGGCTTTGATAAACCGGTCGTGCTTCTGATATTCTTTGCTCATGAGGTGAATATAGGAGATATTTTATTATGATAGGTTAAATGAATTGGAAAATGGCTTGTATCGGTCTAACCAATGCATGACCCCGATATTTTTTTTACTCTGCCTTGATTCGAAATATGCAATCCGCCTACCTGCCTGTTAATCAAATCACATTTAATCACATACTCCCTGGCTGAGCTTCCGGCGGCTTTGTATGGCTCAATGACCTTGCTGGGAGACTAACCAGATAAACCCCGGCAAAAATGAGTACGGCACTCAACAGTTGTACGGGTTCAAAATGATCGCGTGCAGCAGCCAGTGCAATGGCTGTAGCCAGTAAAGGCTGAAGGTAAATGTAAACACTCACTATACTGGGCTGTACCACACTGAGTGCATAAATGTTGAGCAGGTAAGTGAGAAATGTAACTAATAACAGCACAAAAAGCACAAACATCCATATCCGCAACGGGAATGTATGCCACTCAACCTGCATGAGTTCGCCCAGGCCCGCGGGAAATACAAAAACAAAACCGGAACAGAAAACCAGCTTGATCACCAGCCACGGATGGTATTTGAGCAGTAGTGGTTTTACCAGCACAAGATACACCGCGTAGGATGCTGCATTGATGAACACCAGAAGATCTCCCCTGAATCCGTCCAGCGAGGTATCCACACTGCCTTTGCTCAAAATGAGCCATACCGCTCCGGCCAGCCCGAGCGCAATGCCGGCAAGCCTGAGCAGCGTAATTCGCTGCCCTAAAATAATGGCTGACATAATTAGCACCAGCACAGGCGTTGATGTCATAATCAGCGAAGCATGAATGGGGGTGGTCCAGTTAAGTCCCTTAAAAAACAACAACTGATTGCAGGCTATGCCAAAAAACCCACAGGCAAACAAACGCCAGCGATCAGCCGAGGGAATGTCACTCAGGCGGGATTTAAGCCCTGACATAAAACGCGGTGCAGGCAGCAGCAAAAACAATGCACAGGCAAAGCTCACCCGAAGTAGTATAAACCCGAAGGGCTCAATAAACTGCGGCATTACTTCCTTGGCAACGGTGTAATTGGCTGCATAGATGGCGTTTACCGCAAACAGGGCAACATGTGCCTTGATAACTGTGTTCAATGCTTAATTTTGCCGCAATTTAACAGAATGACCTCAATACCTCCGGATTTATTTAGTGCAGATGAAGTTGACATTGTCTGGTTTGGCCATAGCCTTATGCAATGGCACCGCCACCACAAACGCCCGCTGCCATGGAAAGGAGAAAGTGACCCTTACAAAATCTGGATCAGCGAGGTGGTATTGCAGCAAACCCGCGTTGAACAAGGCTTACCTTATTACCTCAAGCTGATTGACCGCTACCCCGATGTGCAATCTCTGGCAGATTCCACGGAGGATGAATTGTTTCGGATATGGGAAGGTCTGGGCTATTACCGGCGGGCAAAACTACTCCATCGGGCGGCACGTGTGATAGTGGATGAACATGGAGGAAAGTTTCCAGACACCTACCATGAAATCCTCTCTTTACCCGGGATTGGTGAATATACTGCCTCAGCTATAGCATCACTGGCCTTTGGCATGCCTTATGCAGTGGTTGATGGCAATGTTAAGCGAATACTCAGCCGCTTTTTTGGCATGCATTTGTCCACTGAGCGCAATCCCGGCAAACAAATACTCAAATCTCTGGCTCAGGCTGCCCTGGCTCACCACCCTTCGTGGCAATATAATCAGGCTATAATGGATGCCGGAGCTACGGTCTGCAAACCCCGCCAACCTCACTGCGAAGGCTGTTGTTTTAAAGAACGCTGCTTTGCTTACGCCCACAGTTCATGGGACTCCCTTCCAAATGTCAACAAAAAGATATCAAGAAAAAAAAGAATCTTCCACTACCTGGTACTCCATGATAAACAGGGTTATCTGATGAACAAAAGACCAGAGGGCGATATCTGGGCAGGCATGTACGACTTCAAACTTTTTGAGCTGACCGGCAGTGATACGCTTTCCGAAGCACAAAAAATGATGGCTCAATATCTGAATGACAATTACCCGGAAACCGGGAAGTTCTGCGAAGTGGTTGGCCCGTATGAGCAGGCTTTAACCCACCGCGATATTGCATCGTACTTTCACATTTGGACCCATGACAAACTGGATAACAAGCTTGCCCCGGAAATTGCCTTGTACGTTCCGTTTCAAGGCCGGCATGAAATAAGTATGCCCCGTACAGTGAGAAAATTTGTGGAAAACAGCACATATTTATTAGATTTGTACAAATCTTCACAGCATACAAACAAGAACAATGATCAATAAAGTAACACTCATCGGAAACCTGGGCAGAGACCCGGAAGTGCGTCGCCTTGAAAGCGGTGCCGTGGTGGCTAATTTCCCGCTGGCTACCAGCGAAAATTACAAAGACAAATCCGGTGCCTGGCAGTCTGTCACTGAGTGGCACGACATTGCCGTTTGGGGACAGCTTGCAGAAGCAGCCGAAAGACAGCTCAAAAAAGGCATGCTGGTTTATGTTGACGGAAAAATTCGCACCAGAAACTGGAAAGACGCTGACGGCAACGATCGTTACCGGACTGAAATTATTGCCAATACGTTCAGGAGGCTCGAGCGCCGTGAACCGGGTGCCGAAGGTCACGAACAGGATCAGCGTTTTCACGGAAGTACCTCATCTCCGGCTGCCGTAAGCGATACCGGCACCACCGACATAAATCAGGATATGGATGACGACGATCTGCCGTTCTAAAATTGCAACGGCTGGTATCGTATTGTGGGCTAAATACAACTAATATTGGAACCCGACTCAAGTGAACCTCCTTTATACGCCTTAGGGTATCTTTTTCTGCAACTTGATCCCGGAAGCACAGGATTTCTGCTGATCATTCCGCTTTTACTGCTATTGCTGATATGCTCCGCGCTGATCAGCGGTTCGGAGGTGGCATTCTTTTCGCTGCGCCAGCAAAACATTGACCAACTCGGTGAAGAAAAACTGCCCAGCAGTATGCGCATTATCAAACTGCTCAACCGACCGCGTTATTTATTGGCTACCATTCTGATTGCTAATAATTTTATCAATATCGCCATCATTATTCTTTCCACTTTTCTTCTACAGCCTATACGATCAATAGTTAGCATTGAACCCACAGAGATCATGGGGCAGTTGATTCCCCTCGGCACACTACTGCTGTTTGTGCTGGAGGTGATCTTGATTACCTTTATTCTGGTGCTGTTTGGCGAAGTGGCACCCAAGGTATATGCCAACAACAACCCGGTGGGCCTGGCCCGCATGATGGCCCAACCACTCAATATTTTGTCCGGGTTGTTCAGGCCATTAAGTGCTATTCTGGTCAACAGCACTCAGGTGATCGAAAAAAAGCTGAGCGAACGCGCTGACCAAAGCACCTTTGTAAGTCTGCAGGAAATTGATCAGGCTATTGACATGACAGTTGGTGACCGCCCTTACAATGCCCGCGAAGTGAACATCCTGAAAAGCATAGTCAAGTTTGGCCATATCTCTGTAAAACAGATCATGCGTAGCCGGGTAGACGTGGTGGCTGTCGACTTTAAAACTCCCGTCAGGGAAGTGCTTGACGTCATCAAGGAATCAGGTTACAGCCGTATTCCAGTGTACGACGAAACATTCGACAGTGTTACCGGCATCCTGTATGTGAAAGATTTGGTTCCGTACATCGATAAGCTCAACGAGGATTTCGAATGGCAAACCCTGATACGCGAAGCCTTTTTTGTTCCCGACACCAAAAAAATTGACGACCTGCTTCGCGAGTTTCAAAGCAAACGCATTCATCTGGCCATTGTGGTAGATGAGTATGGCGGCACACTGGGCATTGTAAGCCTTGAGGACATTATGGAAGAAATTATCGGTGAGATCAGGGACGAATTTGACGACCTCGACGAGATAGAATTCCGCCAGATCGACAACAATACTTTTATTTTTGAGGGCAAAACCATGCTTAACGACGTTTGCCGCATCATGAACGTGGAAACCAATACATTTGACGATATCAAAGGCGAAAGCGAAAGCCTTGCAGGTATGTTGCTCGAATATGTCGGTCGGTTTCCCAAAGAAAACGAAGAAATAAAATGGCAGGGATTTGTGTTTAAAGTAGTTTCACTGAGTAACCGGCGTATCGAAAAAATCAGAATCACCAAACCTTTGTAATGAGACCGGCTTATCTGGCATTATTGTTCCTGCTTTCTTTTTTGATGACTTTTTGTTCCGGCGAACCACCCGTACCCAAGCCCAGGGCCTATCCTAAGGTTGACTTTCCCGATCGGATACCTGCAACCTTCAGCGCAGAAGTTTGCCCTTTTAGCTTTAGCATGTACAATTATGCCACAATGCAGCAAACCACGCGGTTTTTTGACGGAGAACCCGAACATCCGTGCTGGTTTGACCTCAATATGGAAATCTTCAATGCAGCACTCCATTTCAGTTACAAGTCGCTGCGCGAACATCATATTGATCAGCTGCTGCAAGATGACCACAAGCTGGTACATACCCACACGGTTAAAGCTCACTTTATAACCGATTATCCGGTGGTCAACAGCAGTGGCACTGCCGAAGGCTTTGTATACCGCATCGACGGACCGGTAGCTTCCCCTCTCCAGTTTTATATTACCGACAGTGAAAATCACTTTCTCAGAGCCAGTTTATATTTTAACGTTGCTCCTCAGCCCGACTCGCTCCAACCCGTAGTTGATTTTATTACTGAAGACGTATTTACACTCATAGAATCTATTGAATGGCAATAGCCCCGCATTATGGAAAAAAACAACAAACTCGACCTCCAAAGCCTGCGCGAAGAATACATTTCCGGCGACCTCGATAAACAAATTGTTGATCCCAATCCCTTTATCCAATTTGCCCGGTGGTTTCAGCAAGCTATGGATACCCAACTTCCCGAACCTAACGCTATGGCCCTGGCCACAGTTAGTGATAAAGGCCGTCCGACCGTTCGAACTGTGCTGCTCAAAGAACTCGACGAAAAGGGGTTTGTATTTTACACCAATTATGAAAGCAGTAAAGGCAGGCATATTGCCGGCAATAACCGGGTTGCCCTGTGTTTTCTTTGGCTCGAACTCGCACGACAGGTATGTATTGAAGGTACTGCTGAAAAAATTGATGAACTCACTTCAGACGAGTACTTTCAATCGCGGCCTTATATGAGCCGTATTGGAGCAGTGGTTTCACCTCAAAGCCAAGTTATCAAAAGCAGAGAAGAGCTCGATCAAAGTTTTAATGAAACACTGAATCGCTACCGCGAATCAGATCAAATTCCCCGACCCGGGCATTGGGGCGGATACCGCGTTATCCCCCATTCTATTGAATTCTGGCAAGGCCGCCACAGCCGTTTGCACGACCGGATTCTCTATCGCCTGGAAGAAAATGACCGCAATTCGTGGGAAATCGTCAGGCTGGCACCTTGACAAACCCAATGCTTTGTCCTGAAACCACAACTGGCTGCATTTTTCCGGACTCAATATTCTACCGGTATTATTAGCATTTGCCTAAACTGATCAGAGTACATGCCCATTAAATAGATGCCGGCAGGCAAATGCTCAATGTTGATTTTTGGCATGGTCATAAGGCGGCAAAAATCCGGTTTACCAATCCGAAAATACATGAACAATACAATTCACGGTATACTCCGGTCACGACAAGGGAAAAAGCAATATCACCCAATGGTCATTAAAGCAATGGTTTACAACGCAGGTATTCCCCCGGAAATGGTCATACCCTTCAATCGCCAATACTGAAGCTGATGCCCTGAGCCAATGGCAGTTCCGCACTGTAGTTAATGGTGTTGGTTTGCCTGCGCATATATGCCTTCCAGCTGTCAGAACCGCTTTCGCGTCCGCCACCGGTTTCCTTTTCGCCGCCAAAAGCGCCGCCTATTTCAGCACCGCTGGTGCCTATGTTGACATTGGCTATGCCGCAATCCGATCCTTCATGCGACAAGAACCGCTCTGCTTCGCGCAAATTGGTGGTCATAATGGCCGAACTCAGACCCTGTGGCACATCGTTATGCATGGCTATGGCTTCATCCAGGGTGTTGTATTTCATGATGTAAAGCAGCGGGGCAAATGTTTCGTACTTCACCATTTCCATATCGTGATCCACTTCGGCAATGGCCGGCTTTACGTAACATCCCTTATCGTAAATGCCACCGCTGAGGCGGCCTCCTTCCACAATAAAGCGCCCGCCCTGCTGCTTCACGGTGTCCAGCGCTTTCAGGTACATGGCCACGGCATCTTCATCAATTAACGGCCCTACGTGGTTAGACGGATCCAATGGGTTACCGATCTTTAGTTGGCTGTAAGCCTTCACTAGTGCATCCTTCACTTTGTCGTAAACCGACCGGTGTATAATGAGGCGGCGCGTGGAAGTGCAGCGCTGCCCACAGGTACCCACCGCGCCAAAAACAGCTCCGGTTACCGTGAGCTTCAGGTCGGCATGTTCCGAAACAATGATGGCATTGTTGCCGCCCAGCTCCAGTATGGTTCGGCCCAGCCTTGATGCCACGGCAGCCGCTACAATTTTACCCATCCGGGTACTGCCCGTAGCCGAAATAAGCGGCACACGGCTGTCTTTTGTCATCCACTCTCCGGCCTGGTAGTCGCCGTTAATCAGGCACAGCACGCCTTCCGGCACATCGTTGGCCCTTAACACCCTAGCAGCTATGTTTTGGCAGGCTACGGCACACAGCGGGGTTTTCTCCGAAGGTTTCCAAACACATACATCTCCGCAAACCAGCGCAATCATGGCATTCCAGCTCCATACGGCAACCGGAAAGTTGAATGCAGAAATAATGCCGGTTATTCCCAGGGGGTGCCACTGTTCATACATCCGGTGAAGGGACCGCTCAGAATGCATGGTAAGGCCGTACAATTGCCTGGATAGCCCCACGGCAAAATCGCAGATGTCTATCATTTCCTGTACCTCGCCCAGGCCCTCCTGCAGGCTTTTGCCCATTTCATAGCTCACCAGCCGCCCCAGGTTATCTTTATGGGCACGCAGTGCATCCCCGTACTGGCGCACAATCTCGCCCCTGCGTGGTGCCGGAATCATACGCCAAACCTTGAATGCAGCTTCAGCCGTGGCTATTACCTGTTCATATTCAGCCCGGGTGGTGGCCTGTACACTCCCCAAAAATTTGCCGTCAACCGGTGAATGCGATGAGATCACCGCGACATCTTCATCAGCCAGCCACTCAAGCCCGGTGGATGTACCCGCCATATCTTCCCTGATCCCGAGATTCTTCAAAAAATCCATACATGCTGTGTTTAGGCCGCAAAGGTAACAAACTATGCTTACAGATCAGGCTGATGATTGTGCCTGAGTTTATCGGATTTTCTTCACAATACAGGCTATATTTGGGACGATAATTCCGGTTATGATACATAACTTTTTGTTTGTTCGTTGTGCCCTGATTGCATTGCTGGTTTTGCCGGCCGGGGCATGGCTGCATGCTACTGACGTTCCCGAACGCCCCGACCCGCGCCGCAATGTGCTGAAGTTTCCCGTATTACCGGCATTGTTTGGCACCTATGGTTTACAGTATGAGCGCATGGTGGGCGAAAGTGCTTCGCTAACGCTGGGCGGTGACTATACCTACATAGAACGCGGATACAGCCTTCGTGGGCTATCCTTCCATGCCGATATCAAAGGATACCTGAACTATTGGCGGCATGTACCGGAGGGTTTTTATCTCTCCGCTTTCACCAATGTCAGAGGCTACGACTTCAGTTATTATGAAGATACGGATCAGAAGGAAAAAATACTGGAGCGAACGGGCAATTTAGGCCTGGGACTGGGAACGGGCAATCAGTGGCTGCTTTTCAACAACCGCCTGGCTTTGGATCTTTCGCTGGGATTCGGGTATTTTTTCAGGCGGCAAACCGTTTCCCGGATCCGTGATCAACTGGATATACAGTCCGATGAAAACGGAAGTGTAATCACCGTGATCGAGTCATCGAGTATTATTCCTGATGGATTCAGGTTTCAACTGGGTCTTGCCGCCGGGTGGGCGTTTTGAGCATGAAAAGGGCCTCCCCATCAAGGAGGAGGCCGATACTAATCAAAACTAAAACCTTAATTCGCCCATGAAAAATGGAGGTCTTTAAAACGAGAGCGACAATCGCTTTTTATTGTCTTTCCCGGTGTAGTTGTTAATAAGCTGATCCACTTTCGATAGCTGGATAGCGCCGGATAGGTGCACCATCACCAGCTCGTCATCGGTATTCACCAGTATGGTGAGTTCTCTTATTTTACTGCGGCGTTCGCGCACATAGATCCGCACGTCATCGTTTTCGGTTCTTACCGTAATCAGCGGTTCATGCCTGCGGTTCTGTAGAGTATTCTGCAGTTTTCTGACATGGCGTGAGTCAACTTCCACATTGTTCTTATCCACCACCAGCAGCCTAACCTGCCGTACACCGCGGAGAGCGTCGCGCAGGCCTTCATCCGAACTTCGGAGGCCCATTCGCAATACCCATCCCGGAATGGTGAGCGACATGGCACCGCTTTGTCCGCTGTACTTGGTTGACATTTGTTGCGGTCCAAACCGCTGTGCCTGGGCATCGGAAGTAAACCCGGCCACGAGCAGCATTATTGCTGCCCACAAAAAGTGATTCAAAAATGTTGTGTTCATGGTTGTGACTTTAATTGGTTTACTTTTTTATGTCGCCGAGCTTATCGAGCCCCTCAATGTTGAGTGAGCCGCCCAATCTGCTCAATTGGTTCAGATCGATATTGCCGGTGATGCTCATCATCATGATCTCCTTGCGCTCGGCTACCACCATAAAGAGTTCTCTGATGATGTCGCCTTCCTCGCGTACCATAATTCTAATTCTTTCATCTCCGGTTTGCACCGTAAGCAGATCGACGTAGTTTCTGGTACTTATCAGCCGCATGGCCTGATTGAACATCTCGTGCCCGTCGGTAATCTTGTCAGAAGTGATCATTCTGAAACTGGAGATACTCCTGATAAGTTCCATCCCGGCTTTTTGATCTTCCGGTTCAAATTTGGCAATCATCTGGAACATCCGGGGAGAAATTTCGATGAACGTAAAGCGTTCATCTTCCAAATACTGTTTAAAGTAACTGGCAAGCGCATCTTTTTGCGCAAAAGTTGCCGAAGTGATCATTACACTGAGCAA
Organism: Saprospiraceae bacterium; assembly: GCA_050485785.1. GTDB lineage: Bacteria > Bacteroidota > Bacteroidia > Chitinophagales > Saprospiraceae > JBJHCA01. Next base: position 13,763 of record JBJHCA010000077.1, read on the forward strand.
CACAACTATTAAAGACTTCATTGTTCGTGCTGTTTTTTAGAATGAGTAAATGGGTTTGCTTCGTCCAGCTGGACAAGACCGGTTACCATGGCCCGGCGGCCCTTATCGAGATTGGATGACACCAGCGCCAGTGCTTCCAAAAGGGTTTCTATGGCTTCTTCTTCGTTGTCTATTACTATCATGTTGGCATATACAGGCTCTTCTGCCAGCTGCTGCTGCTGCTGCTGCTGTACGGTAAACCATATATAGGCCATTCCCAATATGAGGGCAAAGCCGGCGGCAATACTCCAGTTCCGGCTCTGAAACATATTGCGGACACGACCGGTACCGCGGTTTTGCCCGGTAATTGTTGCGGCATCGGTTTCAGTGCCGGCTGATTGCCGGCCGGCGAACCAGGCTGCATAAGTAAACCATTGGGCAGCTGCCTGATATTTTGGGGGTATTTCTCCCCGGTATTCACTGAAAAATTGGCGAAGCCGGGCTTCATTCCTGAGCGAAGTTTCGCCTTCCAGGTATTTTGCATAGAGTGCATCAATTTCTTTCCAGTCCATATTGCATGGTTTTTAGCATTTCTTGTCGTACAAATTCCCGGGCACGGTGGATGTTCACTTTCACCAGATTCACCGACTGGCCTGTGATATCGGAAATTTCTCTGTAGCTTTTGCCTTCCACATCGCGCAGATGCAGCACTGTTTGCCGTTGTTCAGGCAGTTGCATCATGATGCGCTGCACATGGGCAATGGTATCAAAGCTTTCGTCAACATCCATGGCATTATCCCGCTGTTCAAAAGCCGGTAAAAAATCTCCATCCTGCTTTTCGAGCAGTACTCTGTTGGCACGCAGCGTATCGATAGCTTTGTTGCGCGTGATACGCATGCACCAGGCCTCAGGATTTTCGATATCGGGCCATTGTTCGCGCTTGTCCCAGGCTTTGATCATTACCTCCTGCACCACGTCTTCGGCCTGAGTACTGCTACCTGTTATCTGCAGCGCATAGCGATACACTTTGTGTCGCAGGTTGTAAAATGTATCCTTAAACGTGTCGAAAAGGTCCATACTGCCTTGTTGCGTTCTTTAGTGAGACGCAAGGGGGCGTATAAAGTTACAGCGGGTTGAAATGTGAAAAGACAAATGCTGTGCATTTGTCTTTTCACGGCTGATTTTATTGGATAGTGGTTTTGATTGATTTTTGGTTTTTTTTGTGCAGAGGGTGCGGGGTTCTGATATGCAATGATTTGGCAATCTTTTGCATACAAAAGTTGTATTATATTGACCCTGAAGGGGTCACATATTTGTAGACCCAAATGTGAGAAAAAAACGACCCTGAAGGGGTCGTATATTGGCATTCCTATATTTGATGATCGCCGGTTATT
>JBJHCA010000078.1:0-14149 GCA_050485785.1 Saprospiraceae bacterium
GCTTCCTTCAGGATAGCCAGCTTTTCTTCTTTGGTGAACTTCTTAGTTCCTTTTTCAGTCTTTTCCATGTCCAAAATTACAAATTTATTTTCGCAATCCTGTCCGATTTATTAGGGGGGCTTAACACCGGGGAATGAAATGTATATCAGGTTAAGAAAAGCTGTGTTGGTTTGATTCATGTTTTTACCGGCTTCATCAATCAAACGCCCACTGAGGATTATAAAAAGGGGATATGGAAAGGATGACAAATTCAATGGTGATCGCCAATACTGTGCTCACATTTATTGTACCAATAATGCTGGTGAATACTGTTGCAGCCCAGGGTTACAATTTGCTCAAAATGACACCCGGTTTGTTTGAGCACCTAGATACAACTCAATCCGAAATGACAGATGTGCTTGTATTGCTGGCTGAGCAATGGGATGCCCGGTCATTCAGCGATGAGGCTGCAGCTAAGCGCATGGTTGCTTCCGAGCGCACTGCCCAAGCAGTTTCAGCCATGAAAGATTTTGCCCTTGAACAACAGCAGGACTTTATCCCGCTTTTACGAAATGTTCCGGGGGTGGATAATACCGGTATAGAATCCCTTTGGATAGTGAATGCCGTGTTACTTCGAGCTGGTCATGAGGCCATATACACACTTAGCACATGGCCGCAGGTGAAAATGATTGAGCTCAACGATATCCCTGAGCTGATGGATCCGGTGGCCAGGGAGCCTGCAGAGCGCTCGGTGAATGGGCATGAACCCGGGCATGACCTGATTGGTGCTCCGGAAATCTGGGCCATGGGTTACACTGGCTATGGCACTAAGGTATTGATCTTCGACTCGGGAAGCGATTATACCCATCCATCACTTATACGAGGCTATTGGTGGCACAATGCGCCACTTCATGAAGCCTGGGCTGCATATGGTGATTTTGCCGAAGATTGTTCTGATCATGGCACACATGTCAATGGCATTGCCACCGGTCTCAATCGCTATACCAATGACACGACAGGTGTGGCATTCAATGCCAACTGGATGGCGGGTCCAATCAATTTTTCAAGTTGCCACCGTCCGTTTAATCAGCAGATCAGATCTACATTTCAAACTTTTGAGTGGGCACTCGATCCCGATGGAGATCCGGATACCTCCCAGGATGTTCCGGATGTGATCAATTGTTCATGGCGCAGCGGACAATACGGATGTGAAATCAATGCCTCTACCATATTGTACTCCAATGTTTTTGCTGCCGGTATTGCGATAGTCAATTCCGGTGGTAACACCGGCCCTGAGCCCTATACCGTATGCTGTGCCGCAGGGATCAATACCGGTCTGGTCAATAGTTTTGCCGTTGGAGCTGTCAATAGTTCGGGGCTGATTGCTTCCTTCTCCAGCCGGGGGCCATCACCTTGCGATGACGCAGGGGGGTCCCTGGCCATCAAACCTGAAGTTACCGCACCGGGTGTCAGTGTCAGGTCATCTGTACATGGCGGTGGGTACGGAAACTTCAATGGCACCTCTATGGCTGCTCCGCATGTATCAGGAGCTTTACTGCTGCTGAAAGAGGCTTTTCCCTATCTCGACGGGGAAACACTCCTTCTGGCTCTTTACTTTACTGCCGTGGATGCCGGTTTTCCCGGTGAGGACAATGTTTATGGCATGGGCATCATTCATATTCCTGCAGCATTTGACTATCTCCTCGACCAGGGGCATGTGCCTGTTCCTCCCGTCAGTCATCAGCATGATATTGTTCTGGTGAATGTTTCGGTACCAGTAGATGTGTTTTGCAACAATACTGTGATGGCAACCATGGACGTGCAAAATGCAGGAATGGATACCGTGTTCAACATGTTTGTTCAGCATGGCCTTAAGCATGATACTGTTCCTCAGGCCGAATATCTGTGGACAGGGGTTTTACCCCCCGGAGAAGTGAAGAGTATTTCATTGCCGATGCTGTCCGGGGTGCCCGGAGGTCACCAGGTACTGGTCACTGAGATTAGCATGCCCAACGGCGAAGAAGACCTGAGAAGCCTCAACAACATCTTTAAAAAGCGAATCCGGGTACTGGATAACCCGTTTTTGTATCCGGAAACGGATTCCGTGTTTGTGGAAGCAAGTTGTGACGGAAGTCAAGTGGTGATCACTTTACCGGGAGTATGGAACGAAAATGACCGCATAGAATGGTACAATGCTTTTTCGGGTGGCGATCTGCTGGGAACAGGACCTGAGCTGGTAACTACCCTGAATGCGGGAGAAAATGTGTTTTATACCGATATCCGCTCGTTTCACGAGGCCGGAAAAATGAATGTCAACTCCTCTTCCATCATCATGATAGATTCCAACAGTACAGGACTTATTTTTGATGCCCTGACTCCTATTCAGCTTAAATCTGTGGAGGTTTATGCTGAACAGCCCGGAATAAGGCTGATACAGTTGCGCAATGCTGAAGGTGGCGGTCTGGGCACCCGCACGGTGATGGTACCTGAGCAGGGATTTAACCGCATTGAACTGAATTTCGATATTCCTGCAGGCTACAACTATCAGCTGGTGAAATTTGGCGGTGCGCCTTTGGGTATGAGTATTTCGCCGGGGGGAATTGATTACGCTGTGGCAGATTTGGTCAATATTAAACGGGCTACTGGTTTTGGAACCAATTTTGAGAATCAGAATTACTACGGTTTCTTTTATCATTGGCATATCGAAACCCTTTATCCATGTGGACGCGGTGAGATATGGGTGACTGCAGACAGCACAATGGTAGAGCCGCTTGAAATAGTGAGTGATACCGGAAGTTTTGTACTGTCCGGTGATCAGTTATCCATTGATTTTTCTGCCATTTGGAATAATGCCCTGTCCTTTCAATGGGATTTTGGTAACGGTACTCAGTCATCAGGCCAGGAAGTGACCGGCATATTTACCGAACCGGGGGTTTACACAGTACAAGTGATTGCGCTTGATTCCAATGGTTGTGTAACTATGGCACAAATCGACACTGAGATCCTGGAAGATGTTGTTTACGTTTCTGAACCCGGGCAGTTGTATGGCAGCATGTCATTATTCCCGAATCCCGCCGGCAACCGGATTGATGTCAAATTTTTCCGTGCCGGCAATCACAGCATAACACTGCATGTATATGATCTCACCGGCCGCAGGGTAATGGTCGACGTGATGTCCGTATTGGAAAGTGAACCGGTTACACTGAATATTGAAGCACTGACACCGGGATTTTACATCATCCATGCGCAATGTCAAAGTGGTTTACGGTTCAGTAATCGATTTTTGAAACATTGAGAACTGAAGTCCCGATGGGTTCCGCCAAAAAAAAACACCCTGCTGACTGGCAGCAGGGTGTAAACGGGACAGGGTTGTTCCCCGAATGATCCCTGTCAGTAGTGTGCGCTTATAGCTTAAGGTTGTATATAGTATTTCACGGTGCCTGAAAGGAAAGGCCGTTTGATATCGACCAGATTTTGTGTTTCGCCCCACTGAAGCATCATGTTGAGTTTCAACTCAGCACTGACGGCATCGGAAAGTCTGGTGTTGATTCCTCCAAAGGCATAAGCATGCAGATTTCCGGAGTAAGTATTCCCGGCCGGTGTATCCATGGTGATATCACTGATCATGAGAGTAACATCCGAAGCATGTTGTATGCTCATGGCCAGTCCACCGCCGGCAAATGGGCTTATCTTTCCTGTTGGCAAGGTGTACGCTGCACCGGCCATAAAGCGGGTCTGATTAATATTGGCACTCATAGTGACATTGTCAACACGGTAATCTTCTCCGCTAAATGGGAATACGGTAACCGGTACTTCTGAATTCAGGCTGAATGATGCTCTGGAAACTGCTGCATGAATTTCCAAAGATGGCGTCAGATTTACCCCCAGGGATATTCCCAAGTCTATGGTGCGGTCAATATAGATATCCTGTGTGGGGCGCATGCCAAACAAGTCGCCAAACATCCATTCTCCACCCAGTGCTTCCATCACTTCCTGCCATGATCCACCGTTGTTTAAAAACTTCTCATTGAGGGATTCAATACCCGGGAAAACTGTACCATCGGCAGAAGCGGTACGTCCGGGTATTAATCCTGCTGATACTCCTATGCTGAATGACGTTTGTGCTGTACTCTTTTCAGGAAGTATAAAACTACTCCGGGAATCACCTGACCCGGCAGGCGCGGATATCTGGCTGTAATCAACAATTCGTGGACCGCGCATGGTACCTCCCGGATTGTCATAGTTGCCAGGAGGAGCATTTGTTCCACCGCGAGTAACTCTTTGTCTGCCACTTCTATCTGTATGGAAATTGAACAAAGGCTTACCATCTTCAGTCCACCACCAATTGCTCACTTCAATGTCATCGTCACTGCGAAGCCGGAGCCTGACTGATGTGCCCGGTTCCAGTTTGTTTACCGGATTGCGCAAATGAACAACATAGCAGGTTTCAAACCGGTCCTTACAAATTTCGCGGCAAGGCTGAGGCATTTGTCTTACTTCCCTGTTTCGGGCAACGCGTTCAGCATTATTGGCAGGTGCAGGCGGGCACTCGCAGGTTACCACCTCCTGATCTCTGAAAACTCCACCTGCTTTGGACTCATCATCTTCGTTTTGTTTGTCCAGATTAATAACTTCGGGTTTTTTGTCCACAACAATGTGAAGATCATTCACTACAGGTTGGGTACGACCTTGCCTGCCTTCTTCAATGTGGTTTTCAAATTCCAGTTCCGTCACTACTTGTCCCGGGCTGATGAGCATGGCACTGTTGCCATCCTGTTCATCGCCTACTCGTTCCCCGTTGTAAGTCCACCACCAGGTTTTGATCGAGAATTCCGCATTGGATGCAAATGTTCCGCTAATGTGGCTGCCATTGGGAACAATATCTCCACGGCCTGAAAAGTCAGCCTTCGTTTCACCATCTTCCGGAATAGTGCTTTTGTTGGGATACCTGGCATGGATGCCGTTTTCATCCGGCAACAAACTCACCGTGCCTTCAAACTCGATATGAAGGTCGTTGGTAGCTCTGCCGGTGTTGTTAATAAAGGTGTACTTCTTTTCGATCACAGGTTCGGGGTTAGCCGGCTGTGCCAGTGTTTGAGATGCCTGTAAAATGATGGCCATCCACAAGATTGCTGTTAAAATGTACTTTTTCATGACTAAAAAATTTTGTGGTTAACAATTTGTCGATAAGGCTTTCGAGCTTTTTTCGGCCTTGATCTGTCACAAAAATGCAGGCATCAGGTACCGGCCTTCCAGTACAATTTTTTAGCGCTTTTTTCAGGTAATTATGCGATAACTATCCACTTCCCAGGATAGAACTACAGGTAGGTTTAGCAGGTAAAAAGTTGAAAATCAAAGTATAATGTGAGGTTTAAGTTTTGTACACTCCAATGCCTCTTTTTGAAACAGGGGGCACTGAAAAGGGTAAATTTTGTTCGAAATGAGTATTTTTTACTGTTTAGCCTTCAATGTGGTTGTGGGAATTATGCATAACTTTTTGTTGTGCGAAATGCCTGTGTACAGCCTGGTACCGCTTTTTAAAAGGGAGATAGCGTAAACTTCAGGGCAGCATGTTCAAGTATGGAGATTGAATAAACAAAGAGATATAAAAAATAAAACCGGGATACAGTCAATCAGCAAAGTTTACTCAGGTTAAGCGTATTCTCCGTTTTTTTGATATCATTGTATTTCAGGAGGAGGATGCTTTTTGGATTGACTATTATTGTGTGAAAATAAATCTTCGGACAAATGATGGACCTGGATAAATTGCTGAGGATAAAGGCGTTTGTATTTGATGTTGACGGTGTGCTGACGGATGGAAGCGTGTTGGTTACGGAAGGTGGCCAGTTACTCAGGCGTATGAGTGTGCGTGACGGATATGCCCTTAAAAAACTGATCGAGTTGAAAATCCCGGTGGCCTGCATTACGGGCGGAAGCTCGCAGGGCGTGATCAAGCGGCTGCAGGGGCTGGGCCTGCGCGACATTTATGCGGGCATTGAGCATAAGTTGCCGGTACTCGACAGCTGGCTGCAAAAGTACAATCTGAGTTATGCAGATATTCTCTACATGGGTGATGATATGCCTGATTATGAAACCATTAAGCTGGCCGGCTGTGCTGCCTGTCCTGCCGATGCGGATATCGAAATACTGAGGATTGCCCACGTAGTGACTTCTGCAAAAGGCGGCCGGGGCTGTGTGCGTGAGGTGATTGAGAAGGTGTTGAGAGTTCAGGAGCGCTGGCCGGTTTAAACAAGAAAGTTCAATAGACTGTATGCATCCTGAAAATTTTCCCGTAATCATGCTGGCATCGGGCAGCCCGAGGAGGAAAGAGTTGCTCGAAATGGCCGGATTCAGGCTAAGGGTTCAGCTTTCCGGGCAAGCGGTAAGTGAAGAGCCCAAACTGCATTGGTCAGTACAAGATACAGCCGCCTATCTGGCACAAAGAAAAGGTAGTGCTGCCTGTTCACTGTTGCATGAAGATGAAGTACTTCTTGCTGCCGATAGTGTTGTAATTGTGGACAATACAATATTGGGCAAGCCGGCTAACAAAGGGGAAGCCATATCCATGATCTTGCAACTCAGCAATCGGGTACATTCAGTGACTACCGGAGTGTATATGGTTTATCGCAACATGGAGGTTTGTTTCAGTGATACTACCTACGTCAAAGTTGCGCCGGTAACGGAAGCGGAAGCCCATTTTTATGTGACGAATTATCGACCCATGGACAAAGCAGGCAGTTACGGCATTCAGGAGTGGTTTGGCCTTTGCAAGGTTCAATCTATAGAAGGCAGTTATTCCAATGTAGTAGGTCTGCCTGTGGAACGCGTCTACCATCAGATGGCTCAATGGTATAAAGAGTTTTGATGCCGATTACTTCAAATATCATGCTGCCATTTTGTCACAATAGCCTGATAAAGTTGTTATCTTTGCAACCCTATTAACAAATTCATTCATGGCGGTGGAAACAAAAATACTGGAAGAAGCGAGGCAGGGAGAAGTATTTGAAACCGGAAGTGCTTCCGGGCACCCTTCAGGCAAATCATTTTATATTGAAAGCTACGGCTGTCAGATGAATTTTAATGACAGCGAGATTGTAGCATCTATACTGGCCGGAGAGAACTATTTTCCTACCGGCAACATGGATGCGGCAGATCTCATCCTGATCAACACTTGTTCTATCCGTGAAAAAGCGGAAGAAACAGTGCGCAAGCGCCTGACGGTTTTTAATACAGCCAAACGGCAAAGACCGGGCACCATGATTGGTGTGCTGGGATGCATGGCCGAGCGCTTGAAGAAGCAATTGCTGGAAGAGGAAAAGCTGGTCGACATGGTAGTAGGCCCTGATGCTTATCGTGACCTTCCGGGTTTGCTGGCTTCTGCAGAAGAAGGTGACCGCGGTATCAATGTATTGCTGTCGCGCGAAGAAACATATGCCGATATCAGTCCTGTCCGATTAAACTCCAACGGCGTTACGGCTTTTATTTCCATTATGCGGGGCTGTGATAATATGTGTTCATTCTGCATAGTACCGTTTACCCGCGGCCGTGAAAGGAGCCGCAATGCATTCAGTGTTGTAGCTGAAGCACAGGACCTGTTTGACCACGGCTACAGGGAAGTAACCCTGCTCGGGCAAAACGTAGACTCATATCGATGGGAAAATCCGGAAACCGGGCATCAGGTGAGTTTTGCAGAATTGTTGGTGATGGTGGCTTCAGTAAGCCCCTTACTCAGGGTCAGGTTTTCCACCTCGCATCCCAAAGATATTACCGATGAAGTGCTTTATGCCATCAGAGATCATCACAACATTTGTAATTACATCCATCTTCCGGTTCAATCGGGTAATTCCCGCATTCTCGAACTGATGAACAGAACATACGACCGGGAATGGTACATGGACAAGGTGCGAAGCATACAGCGCATCATCCCCGACTGTGCCATCTCCAGCGACATCATTGCGGGTTTTTGTTCTGAAACGGAAGAAGAACACAGGGATACGCTGAGTATCATGGAATTTTCCGGCTATAGCATGTCATATATGTTTTGTTATTCCGAAAGGCCGGGAACGCCGGCTGCCCGTAAGCTTGAGGATGACGTTCCCGAAGCCGTCAAAAAACAGCGACTGCAGGAGATCATCAGGTTACAGAATGAGCTCTCGCTGAGACACAACAGCAATGACATAGGCCAGGTGTTTGAGGTACTGGTGGAAGGAACTTCAAAAAAATCGGATGCTGATCTGAAAGGTCGGAATTCCCAGAATAAGATGCTGGTTTTCCGCAATCCCGGCGGTATCAATCCCGGTGATTACGTGCAGGTAAAGGTAACCGATGCTACCAGTGCCACGTTGCTGGGTGAATATGTAGGTGTAGCTGAAGCCATGACGGTATGAATTTACAGGGCGTAAAACAGCGGTTTGGCATTATTGGCAGTGCGCCGGCATTGGATCATGCGCTGGCTACAGCTATCAGGGTGGCACCCACTGATCTTACTGTGTTGATAACCGGAGAAAGCGGTGTAGGTAAAGAAGTGTTTTCAAAGATCATCCATGCGCTGAGCCCCAGAAAACACAATAACTTCATTGCCGTTAACTGCGGTGCCATACCGGCCGGAACCATCAATTCCGAGCTTTTTGGGCATGAAAAAGGCGCTTTTACTGGAGCCACATCCGATCGTAAAGGCTATTTTGAAACGGTGGACGGGGGCACTATTTTCCTGGATGAGATAGGTGAAATGCCGGCCGATACTCAATCCTTCTTATTAAGAGTTCTCGAAAGCGGAGAGTTTATCCGTGTGGGAAGCTCTAAAGTTCAAACTACGGATGTGCGGGTTATTGCCGCAACCAACAAATCACTACTCGAAAACATCGAACGGGGGAAGTTTCGTGAGGACCTTTACTACCGGCTCAATACCGTTCCGATTTTTGTGCCGCCACTGAGGCAGCGCAGAGAGGACATTTATTTGTTGTTCAGAAAGTTTGCCGTTGATTTTGCAGAGCGTTACCGCATGGAAGTCATTCATCTGGATGAGTCTGCGCGGCGGGTACTGACCCAGTACCACTGGCCCGGGAATATAAGGGAACTCAAAAACGCTGCTGAACAACTCAGTATTCTGAGTACGGAGCGCTATCTGAATGCGGAAGCGCTGGTGAGGATGATCCCTTCACTGGAAAACCGCGGATTGCCCGCATTGTCAAAATCCACTACCGATGATCCGGTGAGCTTCAGCGAAAGGGAAATTTTTTACAAGCTGCTGCTTGATATGAAGGCTGATGTATCGGAATTGAAAAAATTGTTGTTTGAACTGATCCGAACCAATGATCTGGATATTCCCGATATGAGTAACTTTAAACTGCTGCAGGCACCTTCACAGGAAACCATTCGCAGTGCGGTTTCTGCAGTTCGGGAAGATTTAGGAACATACGCAGATAACGGATATAAACCCGAAAAACACACCGCTGTTGATGATCGTTTTGATGATCGCAAAACCATCAGCCTGGATGCCACTGAATCTCCTTATGATGATGCCGAACTGGTGGAGGAGTTGTTGAGCCTGGAAGAGATGGAGAAAGACATGATTGCCAAAGCACTGAAAAAGTATCAGGGCAGGCGAAAAGATGCTGCTTCCGAGCTGGGGATTTCGGAAAGGACTTTGTACCGCAAGATCAAACAGTATGAATTGTCGTAGCGCTTTACTTGTGGCATTGTTGATCCTGGGGCTATTGGTTTTGCCGGGATGTTATTCCTTTCAGGGTATCACTATTGACTGTAACCTGCTGCGCACCTTTACGGTATATGATTTTCCCAATCAGGCCCCGACCGTAGTACCGGCACTGAGTCAGAACTTTACGGAGAATTTGCGGAATGAGATCCGTGTAAAAACGTGTTTGAGCAATACACCGGCCAATGGTGATGTGGAGTTTAACGGAGCCATCACCCGGTATGAAGTGACGTCTATTGCCCCTCAACCCGGGGAAACAGTAGCTTTTAACCGACTGGAAATCTCCATATATGTGGAGTACTTTAACCAAAAGCAGCAGGACGATTACTGGGAGCAGACATTTACGAGATTTGTAGATTTTCCGAGTAGTCAGAACTTGCTTTCAGTGCAGGATCAGCTTATTGCCGCCATAACTGAGCAGATAATCGAGGATATTTTTAACAGGGCTTTTACCAACTGGTAATATTAATCAATGATGACTGAAGCACAGCTCCATGACATTCTGAACGACCCGGCAAGGCTGGAGCATTTCAATATACACGAGCTGCGCAGTTTGCAGATCAGGTATCCCTATGCTTCGGTGTTTTATATGCTGGCGGCCATCAGGCAAAAAATGGATACCGGCGAAGTTGACCCCAAAACGCTGGCTAAAGCCGCCGCATTTGCTCCAGACCGCGTACGACTAATGCAGCATATCAACAGGGCTGCAAAATCTGCGCACGGGAGTATTTCTCATGATCTTCAGTTCAGCGATACGGCAACAGTCGAATCAGGCAGTGATTCAGATTTGCCGGAAGAAACAGATACACCTCCCACCGTCCTGGAAACTGAAGCGGAAGTCAATGCCTATGGTAATGGCCTGTCTGAAATGCCCGGGGAAATGTTGGACGATCAGGAAGAAGATTCTGTTTCCATACCGGAGCATGATGAAGCTGTACCCTCAGAGCAGTACCCTGAAGATCCTCATTCAGCCGGGATGTTGCATCAGGAAGATGGACAGGAAGATGATGCAGATTCAGCATTGGATCATGACGATGTTATATTGACAGAGAAGTTCCCGGAAGACCCTCATTCAGCCGGAATGTTGCATCAGAAAGATGGACAGGAAGAAGATGCAGATTCAGCATTGGATCATGATGATGTTATATTGACAGAGAAGTTCCCTGAAGACCCTCATGCAACCGGAATGATGCATCAGGAAGATGGACAGGAAGCTGAAACTATTGTGCCGGAGGCTCGGAGCCCTTTATCACCTGTGCCGGATACCGGGAACATGCAGGATTGGGAGAATTCCGGCATCGGGATCACCGAAGAACAAAGAGTCATCAATAAAGAAGAAGAAGAGAAAGAAATAGCTGAAGAGAGTACAGCCGATTTCCCGGATCAATCAACCCAGGAGGAAGAGGTTGACGTTTTGGAAGCTTATGCAGAAATTACTGCACGGCAAAGTGAAGAGCAAACTGATTGGGAAGTGAAAGAATTGCACCATGAAAGTGAACCTGAAGAAAGTGGTGCACCTGCCGTTGCAAAACTGCAGCAGCCCGGTGCTCCGGTCAGTTTTACCGACTTTTTAAGCCGCACAAAGCCTGTGGATTTATTGCGATCCCTGCCTCCCGAAGAGTTAAGTGCAGTAGCGGGGCTTCGCAAAAAAACAAAAAAAGGAATACGCGGAATTCCGGGCAGCTTTGAACCGGATCCCATACGCCCTCAAACCATCGAAAAGCACCGCGATATAGCCTCAGAAACTCTGGCGCAAATTCTTGTAATTCAAGAAAAGTATGAAGAGGCTTTAGAAATGTATAAAATTTTGCAGTTGAAAATCCCAAAAAAAAGCACGTACTTTGCGCTTCAAATCCGGGAGCTCGAAAAAAAGCTCAGCACCGGGTCACAGTTTAATAATTAAGCATTTATGTTAGTTTTACTCACTATCTTCATTGCACTGATTTGCATCCTCCTGATGGGTGCCGTACTTATACAAAATCCCAAAGGCGGCGGGCTTGATTCCACTTTTGGCGCCACCGGCAATCAAATGCTTGGTGCTGCCCGTTCCACGGAATTTATTGAACAGGTTACCTGGGGCCTGGCCATAGCATTGATTGTGCTTTGTCTGGTGGCCAGTCTTGTGGTTGGTACCGGTGGTGATATGGGCCCCGATCTTAGAACCACGGGCTTCATGTATGTGAAGGACGCATTCCTGATGGGATAAGCCGGGATTTATTTTTTTTGATCACTTTTTGTTGTGCCAAACCCCCGTTTTGGCCTGTCACATATCAGGTAGCTTTTCAGCAGTTTTTTGTTGAAAAGCTATTTTTTTTGCCGAACCCGGATTCAAACTGCCATCAGAGGAAACGGGGACTGCCAAATTTGCAGCCTTTTATTGTGGCACGCTAATCGCTGTAGGCAGGGGGAATTACAATTTTTTCCTAACCAAAAAATTTACCAAGCATTTATGAAACCAATAAATGATCGTGTTGTAGTCAAGCCACATCCGGCTGAAGAGAAAACTGCAGGAGGTATTATTATTCCTGACACTGCAAAGGAGAAACCACTCAAAGGAGAAGTAGTGGCAGTAGGCCCGGGCAAAGACGGAAACCTGATGACCGTTAGCCCCGGCGATGTTGTTCTGTATGGCAAGTATGCCGGACAGGAAATTCAGTATGAGGGCAACGATTACCTCATCATGCGCGAAGATGACATTCTGGTTATCCTCTAAGCAGCGAAAATTTCGCAAAGCATTTATTTTCAATCACACAACTAAAAATATCCAATTATGGCAAAGCAAATCAGTTTTGACACTTCAGCTCGCAATAAACTCAAAAAGGGTATCGATGCCCTGGCCGATGCTGTGAAAGTAACCCTGGGCCCCAAGGGTCGTAACGTAGTGATCCAGAAGAGTTTCGGTTCACCGGTAATCACCAAAGACGGTGTAACGGTGGCCAAGGAAATTGAACTGGAAGACGCAGTGGAAAACATGGGTGCACAAATGGTGAAAGAAGTGGCGTCTAAAACTGCAGATTTGGCAGGTGACGGAACTACTACTGCCACCGTTTTGGCACAGGCTATGGTTCGTACCGGCATGAAAAACGTGGCAGCCGGAGCTAACCCAATGGACCTTAAGCGTGGTATCGACAAAGCTACGCAGGCTGTAGTAACCGAATTGCGCAATATGACCGAAGTAATCGGTGATGACCTGAAAAAAATAGAGCAGGTGGCTACCATTTCTGCCAACAACGACTCTGAAATTGGTGCCCTGATAGCAGATGCTATGAAGCGCGTATCCAAAGACGGAGTTATTACCGTGGAAGAAGCCAAAGGTACTGACACCTACGTGGATGAAGTAATGGGTATGCAGTTTGACCGCGGATACTTGTCTCCATATTTCATTACCAATGCCGAAAACATGATATGTGAGTATGAGAACCCTCTCATCCTGATCCATGACAAGAAAATCTCCAACATGCAGGATATTATCCCCATTCTGGAGAAAACTGTTCAAACCGGACGCCCTCTGCTCATCATAGCTGAGGATATCGACAGCCAGGCATTGAGTGTACTTGTGCTTAACCGTCTGCGTTCACAACTTAAAGTGGTGGCAGTAAAAGCTCCGGGTTTTGGAGATCGCCGCAAAGCCATGCTCGAAGATATCGCTGTACTCACAGGTGGTAAAGTGATTTCTGAAGAAACTGGACTCAAACTGGATGGCGTTCAGCTCGATGACCTTGGTTCAGCTGAAAAGATCACTGTAGACAAAGACAATACAACCATCGTGAACGGACATGGTCTGGAAGCCAATATACAGCAGCGCATTAAGCAGATCAAGCAGCAGATTGAATCCACCACCAGCGATTACGACCGCGAAAAGTTGCAGGAGCGTCTTGCCAAACTGGCAGGTGGTGTAGCCGTACTTTATGTTGGAGCTCCTTCTGAAGTGGAAATGAAGGAGAAAAAAGACCGCGTAGATGATGCCCTGCACGCTACCCGTGCCGCAGTTGAGGAAGGCATTGTTGCAGGTGGTGGTGTAGCACTGATTCGCGCCGGCAAAGTACTCGATTCAATCAATGGTCTGAACAACGATGAAGACACCGGAATCAATATCGTTCGCAGTGCTCTGACTGAGCCTATTCGCATCATTGCACAGAATGCAGGAATTGAAGGTTCTGTTGTATTGATGAAAGTAATGGAAAAGGATGGCGATTTTGGTTTTAATGCCCGTACTGAGGTGTATGAAGACCTCAAAAATGCAGGGGTAATTGACCCGACAAAAGTTACGCGTATTGCATTGGAAAATGCTGCCTCCATTGCGGGAATGGTACTTACCACAGAGTGTGTAATCAACGACAAACCTGAGGAAAAGTCTGAGCCTGCAATGCCCGCAGGCATGGGCGGAATGGGTGGAATGATGTAGTCAGCACCCGGCTTTTATACTGAACAATCAGGGGTTGTGTAGCTTTACAC
>JBJHCA010000079.1:0-14012 GCA_050485785.1 Saprospiraceae bacterium
TTACAGGGCATTTGGCTGAGCCTGGTATTTCAGGTAAAAAATCCGCTCATAGAAGTACCCTTGCTTTGGACACAAGGCCTATGGAATGCATTTCAAAACCGCCACTTAATACTGGGAGCTGCTGCACTATCATGTTGCGCCATTAGCATCTTTTATGTGAGCGGATATTTTCAATCTGCAGATCTTGCAGGCATTCCGCTGAGTGTACTCCTGTTGCTGCCTTCGGTGTATTGGTATAGGATGCAGACTATAAAGCTTGATTCGTCTTGTTATTGACTATCGGTTTCCGTTTTGTTTAAAAGTTAGCATAATCAGCTGAAAGTGCAGTTTTAAAAGTACAGTCCTGAAACAGTGCTTAGCTTTTGATTCTTTTTCTGATAAGCCCAAATTTTCAATTTTGTACATTTCACACTTTTTGGGACAGTATCGGACGAAATCGCTTATTTTTTCTGTCCGCTGTCGGTAACAGGCAGGATGCCCTTTCAATCCTCATTATGAAGTAATAAGAAATATTCCGGGTTTAAAAAAGAGCAGCAAAGCTGCGATACAAAGGCTAAAAATGAGCGGATGCGAATTCTAAAAAAAAGCTATCCAAAGATGAAGACACTATAGACTATTAATATGATCTTCACGGTCTGACTTTGCCCAATCCGCAGCGTTTAATTCATGATTTTTCAGCACATCAGTCGATATTGTCAAGTTCTACCAACAAGGTATTTTTATCAACTGCCTGGCCCGGTTTTACGGAAATTCGCTTTATTCGACCTTGCATGGGAGATTTAAGTACATTTTCCATTTTCATGGCTTCCAGAATCAGAAGAGGTGTACCCACTTCTACAACATCACCTTCGTTCACCAATACAGTAGTTACCATGCCGGGCATGGGAGCAGTTGCTTTGTTGAGTTGATTCTGATTGATCTTGTCCATGCCCAGTGCACGAACCAGCTGTTCATATTCATCATCCACATCTATGCGGATCACATGTCCATTGATTCTGAGTGTATAGACCTTCTGTTCGGGTTCAATATCCACTACTTCGATAGTAAATAATCTGCCTTTGTGCTGCATATGATAACGCCCGTCAGGAAGCAATACTATGTCGAGTTTTCTGGCCGTATCGCGGTCTATATCAAACTCAAAGTCATCTCTGATACGTGCTTTATACATGAGTTAAGTTTTTCCGATCACGATGAAAACCCTGGCTTCAAATATACTGAAGGCAATGTAAATGAGAAAAAAGGGCAATAAAAACAAATTGCTAACCGGTTCGGCCGTAAGAACGTAGATCAGGATAATGGCAGCTGAAAACAGCAGCTTGACGATGATAACGGAAAGCGCAAGCAGTGTAAAAGCGTTTGGGTTGGACGATCTGACGGTTTTTCGGCCTAAGACAAATACGGCAACAGTCATTAAAATGTAGCCTGCCCAGGCTATCCATGAAGGCAAAACGTCAGCCTGTATCCGGGGCATAAAATGCATGCTCACTAAGAACAGCCCGGATACAAGCGACAGCAATGTAAGTTGCGCAATGAATTTTTTATCTGACATGCTAATCAGATGTTACACTTTTGAATACCAGGTAAAGGTTTCCAAAAATAGCCAGCAGGCAGAGTGTGATCGTTAACCACGGCACTTCAAATTGGAGTTTTTGATCAGCATATTTCCCGGCATAGGCTGCCAGCACAATACTGATGGCCATCTGAAAAGCCAGTCCGCTGTATTTCAGGTAGCTGTTAAGCGTTTTCTTTTTTGGCGAAGATGTTTCCTTTTTGGGCAGCATCCTTGGAAGTTGAAGAGCCGGCAGAGCCTGACAACTGAGTTTTCCGGTCGCGGTCACTGCCAAATGAACTTTGTGGCCCCATTTTGCAGGCAACATTGAAAGTAGCTCCAGTTTCAACCATCAGTTTTTGCGTGATAATTTCCCCTTCTATTTTCGCAGTTTTCTTTACCTGCAATAACTCGGCAATTTTTAGGTCCCCTTCAAAAGTACCTTCTATCATGGCATTTTGACAATTGATATTGCCTTCAATTTTTCCGGTGGCACCGATAATTACCTTGGCCTTGCAATCCAGGCTTCCCTTTAGATATCCATCTACGCGGAAATCACTTTCAGATTCTATTTTGCCTTCTACTACGGTTCCTTGAACCAGTGCATTCATGCCTCCGGTAGAGGGTGCAGAAGCCATCAAGGGCTCAGATACCGGAGCAGATTGGTTTTCGTTTCCTGGGCGTGGGTTTTTTCCAAACATATTTTGTAATAACTTTATAAGAATTCAAAAAAATCAAGCGGATTGAGCGGTTCACCCTGATACCACATTTCAAAGTGTAGATGGGGTCCATCCGTTAATTCACCTGTATTTCCTATTATGGCGATTACCTCGCCTGAATCTACAAAGCTACCAACTTTTTTTAATAATTGTGAATTATGTTTGTAAATACTCACCAACCCTCCGGGATGTAAAATTCCGAGAGAGTTTCCCCCTTCCACCGTCCAGTCTGACCAGATCACAACGCCTTCGGCTATGCTCTTAATGGCGGAGTTTCTTGGAGCTACTATGTCAATTCCGTAATGCCCAAGTTCCGGAAAAAATAGTTGACTGATCACGCCGTCAACGGGTCTGATGAATCGCATTTCTTCCGGCCCGCGGGTCCGGCTTTGTGAGCCGGTACTTTGAAATCTTCTGCTGAACGGATTGCGGAGATCAATTCTGATCAGACTTTCTCTGAGTATAGAATCTTCTGCTATCCGTCCCGAAATAGCCGGTGACTCATAAACGAGCGGATCGGTTTCTGCCATATAGGATTCTGCATCAGGTACGCGCTGAGTTAGCACGTTTTGAATGGTTTCGGTATAGAGGGCAATGGCTTCCAGTTCATCTTCGAGCCATTCAATCTGTTCGATCAATTGGTTGAGTTGTTGCTGATCAACGGCAGGTTCCTGACCTTTCAGCCAGGTTTGGAGAGGAGAATATACACCAATAACAATACCCAGTGCCAGTAAAAGGATCAGTGATCCCACCAGTAAAAAAATCATTTTTAGCCTGCTCCCCAGTATAGTGAGTACCGGCCTGAGAGTATACTCGTTAAACAAGACCAATTTGTATTTGGGAAATGGTAAGGCCATATCTCTTTTTCGATATTCTAGTCGCAAAAATGTAATTTTGCCCTTTGCTTAAAATAATTGAATCCTTTACAAAGTTAGTAATCCCTAAGGATCAACCCATTTGTTTGGCACGATAAAATACTGATTGCACTTGAGACTTTTTATCCTTCCCGTAATATGCTTTTTATCTCTGGCTTTGCTTTTAATGCCGGGCTGTGCTACCAATAAGAAAAAGGGTGATGACATTTCCGGTTTCAGACAAATGTATCTGAATACAACGGCCAGATACAACGGTTATTTCAACGCCGGATTGATTTTGGATAACACCTACATGCAGATCAACGAATCATTCCGCGATAACTACAGTCAGGTGCTGCCGCTTTATCCTTACGCTGCATATGAAGACAGTAAACCATACCGCGAACAACTGGACGAAGTGATCAAAAAAGTTTCCATCGTGATTTCCCTGAGACGCGAAAGCAGATGGACTGATGAGTGTTACCTGATGATGGGTGAAGCGCAGTTTTTGAAACAGGATTATGAAGCTGCAGAGGAAGTTTTCAGGTATCTGACAACTGAGTATGACCCCACTACAGTTCGTAACCGCGGGAGATATACCGATGAGCCTCAGCCTGTGCGAAGAGGATCACAGCAGGCATCGCGGTCACAGCGAGGCAGAAATACCCGGAGTGCTCCACCTCGTCAGCAACAGCGACAGACTGCCGCCCAACAAAATGGTATGCCTAATATCAAACAAGGTATTGGTAACACGCTGGTCTATAAAGATGGGCTGGTATGGCTTGCCAAGACATTGGCAGAACGGGGATTCTATGACCGTGCCATGATCCCCGTAAACCGTCTGAAAAAAGATGAGGACCTGCCTTCTTACCTGATCCCTGAACTGGCCAAGGTTGAAGCGCACATTTATCTGAAGCAGAGAAGATTTGACAGAGCCATTGAACCATTGGTGAGAGCCATTGAGCATGAACCTGACCGTGCAATGAGGGCAAGAATGCACTTCATACTGGCTCAGATATATGAAATGGAACAGTCACCGGAGTTGGCAGCTTCATCATATCAGCAGGTATTGAGGCTGAGAACCAACTATGAGATGGAATTTAGTGCACGCCTCAACATGATGAGAACGGCTTACTTCAGCGGAAGCGAAAGTGCAGCGGAAACCGAAAGGCTGCTTGCCAGGATGCTCAGGGATGAAAAGAATAACGAGTTTCACGACAAAATCCACTATGCCCTGGCCGAAGTTTATCTGAGAGAAGGAGACCGCAACAAAGCCATGGATGCACTTCAGGCCTCTCTCCGGTCCGGGGGCGGTACCAGTGCACAGAATGTTGAGGCCTATTACCTGCTGGCCAGTATGTTTTACGATGACGAGGACTACGTTAGTGCCAAGGACTATTTCGACAAAGCGCTGGAAGTGATGCCCCGTGATGACCATCGTTTTACCCGTGTACAGCGCATGAGTAATAACCTGACTGATATAGCCCGCAATATTCTGATTATACAGGAACAGGACAGCTTGCTGGCCATGCGGAATATGACGCGCGAAGAAAGACAGGCCCTTGCCCGCAGCCTTAGGACAGATCGCAGTGAAGAAACCGGAAAAGATGGAACCGCAATTCCCGGTGTGCAGGTCAGTGTTCAGGAAGGCGCGGTTACTGGACAAAGTGCTTTCTGGGCTTACAATCCACAGAGCGTAGATCGCGGTCAACGCGATTTTATACGTGTTTGGGGGCAGCGGCCACTGGAGGATGACTGGAGACGATCCCAGCGTACATCAGGTTTTGCGGCAGACATAGAGGAAATAGCC
Source organism: Saprospiraceae bacterium (assembly GCA_050485785.1). Taxonomy (GTDB): domain Bacteria; phylum Bacteroidota; class Bacteroidia; order Chitinophagales; family Saprospiraceae; genus JBJHCA01. Next base: position 4,933 of record JBJHCA010000079.1, read on the forward strand.
CTGGAAATTGTGGAACAGGATGTTTCCGATGATGAGCTCGCTTCGCTTTTCAGTAACGTTCCTCAGACAGACGAGGAAGCAGCCAAAGCTGAAAACAAGATAGCCGAGGCCATGCTTGAGTTGGGCGCTTTATACAGGGAAAAAATCGGGAACAATGAGAAGTCAATTGAAGTGCTCGAGGAGCTGGTAAGGCGTTTTCCGAATTTTGAGAAAATGCCGGATGCCCTGTATTACCTCTATATAGCATACATGGATGTAGACGCCGTCAAGTCCCGGTATTACAAGGACGAGATTATCAGAAGATATCCCGAATCATCTTATGCGAGATTTCTGAGTGATCCTTCTGCTATGGATGCCTACACCCGGGCTCAGAGGCAGATGGAAGCTCACTATGAGCAGACTTATGCGTTTTTTACCAGTGGCAAATTTGACCTGGCGTTGGAGTATGCGCAAAAAGCCGATTCTTTGTTTGGAGAGGGATATAGTTTGCGACCTCGTTTTGCATTGTTAATGGCCATGTGTGCCGGGCACACCGGGGGCACGGAGGCCTATCGCGAAGCACTGAGAAGCTTTATTGCCAATTTTCCGAGGACACCTGAAGAAATGAGGGCCAGGGAGATTTTGCGTATCCTGGGCAGTGATGGTACCGATGACAGTACACCTGCAGAAGCCACCAGTACATTTTCAACGTCAGAATTCAGCCGGAAACCCGAGGAAGCTCATTATCTCATGCTTCATTTAACGGCCACCCGCCCCAATATCAATGATGTTCAGGTTAAGATCAGTGATTATAACAGGAAGTATCATGGCCTTGCCGGGTATAGGGTAACCAGTCTCATGCTTGATACCGAAACCAGCCTTGTTGTTATAAGAAGTTTCGATTCCGAATCACGAGCCATGGCATACTTCAGGGAAGTGACCAAAGATCTGAATGAGTTTACCGGAACCAAAGCCGCAGAACCATTTATTATAGGGCAGGAAAATTACAGAAAACTGTTGCGGGGCAAGAATCTCGAAGGCTATAAGGCTTTTTTCAGAGAAAACTATAAGTAGATCTGGTGTCCGGCTTTTATTGCTGACCTGGGAATACATGTATCTTTACCCCGGAAATACATCAAACAACAAGCCCTGAGATGGCAAAATTACAGGACATCAAACAGAAGCGCGCACCATTTTACCGTTTTGTTGCCAAAGCCATGTGGTTGGTAGCAGGATTGGGTGCGGCAATGGTGATTTTGATCTTTGTTTTCATCAATCTATTTCATGATCTGCCCACATTTGAGCAGCTGGAAAATCCCAGCAGTCAATTAGCCACGGAGGTGATTACCACCGACGGGGAAGTCCTGGGCAGGTACTTTATACAGAATCGCGTGCCGGTTGAGTTTGATGAAATCTCACCGCATATTATCAATGCACTGATAGCTACTGAAGACGAAAGGTTTTACCGCCATGCCGGTATTGACGTCAGAGCACTGGCCAGGGTTTTTGTCAAAAGTCTGCTGCTCAGGCAATCAGAAGCCGGAGGTGGAAGTACTATTACTCAGCAGCTGGCCAAGCAGTTGTACCCAAGAATCGACTTCAGGGGCATGAGCAGTTTCCGGAAAGCCACCGTACTGGCTACGGCCAAGTTTAAGGAATGGATTACGGCAGTAAAGCTGGAGCGAAGCTATACTAAGGAGGAGATCATTGCCATGTACCTCAATCAGTATGATTTTATATACGATGCTCATGGTATTAAATCTGCTGCCGAAACTTACTTTGGCGTAGGACCTGATTCAGTTTCTATAGAGGAAGCTGCCATGTTGGTGGGTATGCTGAAGAATTCCGTACTCTACAACCCGGTGAGGTTTCCCAACCATGCAAGAAACAGGCGCAACACCGTGCTGTTTCAGATGCACCGGCATGATCATATTACGCGGATTGAGCTTGATTCTCTCAGGGAATTACCGGTGGATGTCACCCGCTTTAGGAGAAGTGATCATGTTTCAGGACAGGCTCCCCATTTCAGAGAGATCCTCCGATTGCAGCTCAGAGACTTGTTGAGAACCATTCCCAAACCCGGAGGGGGTTTTTATGATGTTTACCGCGACGGACTGCGAGTGTATACTACCATTGACAGCAGGTATCAGCAGCATGCTGAAGAAGCGGTGCTTGCCCATATGCCCGGGTTACAGGAGAATTTTTTCAAGCATTGGGCTAACCGCGATCCCTGGACCCACCGGGCAAGAAATACAACTGACGAGGACATCAGGCGGCGAATGCAGGGACTCGAAAGGCTGTTGCGCCAATCAGAGCGGTATCAGCGCATGCGCGACAATCATTTTTATGATGTGGTGGAGTACTTCGAAAACAAACATAATTTTATTCTTCGCGATGTGGACATAGACCGGATATTTAGCATTGAAGAGAACCGGGATGTATTAAGTGGCTGGCAACGAACCGGATTTGTGACCTCTGATCAGGCAAGAGTTTACTCGGCCATTGTCAATCACCGGGATGATCTGGCCATGCTCAAAAAAAGGTGGAATGACTTTCGCGATAAAGTGGAGACAGCTTTTAACACACCTGTCGAAATGATTGTATTTGACTACAATGAAAAGGGGGAAACGGTGAAAACCATGACACCGATGGACAGTATCAAGTACCATCGGATGATTTTGCAGGTTGGCATGATGACAGTGGAACCGCAGACCGGAAGAATACTGGCATGGGTGGGCGGTTCAGATTTCAGGTGGTTTAAGTTTGACCATGTCAACAGGACGGTTGGCCGTCAGGTTGGATCTACTTTTAAGCCTTTTGTATATGCCACAGCCATTGAAATGCAGGGTATATCCCCATGTCATCAGGTACCCGATATTCCGGTAACTTTCCCAAGAGGGTCATTTGGGCTGTTACAGGACTGGACTCCCCGCAATGCGGATGGAAAATACTCAAGGGAGATGTACACACTGCAGCGAGGTCTCCGGGAATCGAAAAACTCTGTAACTGCCTATATTATGAAACAGATTGGTACGGTAGAGCCCGTCAGGGAATTAGTGGCCAATATGGGTATTGACACGGGCCGCACCAATCCCAATGACCCCCACAGTCATCGCGTTCCCAGACAACCTTCGATTTGCCTGGGTGCTACAGACCTCTCGGTATTTGAAATGACGGGAGCATATGCTTCGTTTGCCAATATGGGTATATACATTGAGCCTTCTTTTATTGATCGAATTGAAGACAGAAACGGTAATGTCCTTTATCAGTTTATACCTGAAGAGCGCCAGGTACTTACCCAGGAAGCAGCCTTTGTTATGATGGATATGTTGCAAAAGGCTTCGTCCGGTGCAGGGGGGTTTCAGGGGGTAAAAAGCAGGTTTGGCGGAAAAACCGGAACGACCAACGACAATACCGACGGATGGTTTATGGGTCTCACACCCAATACTGTAACCGGAATTTGGGTAGGTGGCGATGATACATGGATTCGGTTCAGGGACCTCCAGTTTGGACAGGGAGCAAGAATGGCCAGACCTATTTTTGCTAACTTTTTGCGAAACCTGGAAGCCGATGAAGAGCTTCAGTTTGATCATACTGCCGGTTTCCCCAGGCCTGATGTTCCCGTGCGTATAGAGTTGGATTGCTCCAGATATCAGCAAAGCGAAACTGATTATGATCCATTCGATGAGTATCCCAATGCAGTGGATGTGTGGGATGAATTTTAATCCGGGTTAAGGTTTTACTTCATGGAATACGATGACTACAAAAAGTTATCAGCCTACCTGCCCCCGCAGCCCGGTGTCTACAGATTTATAGGCAAGGAGGACAAGATTCTGTATGTAGGTAAGGCCAAACATCTCAAAAAAAGAATTGCCTCTTATTTTGTAAGGGGAAATCAAACCGGACACCGCATCAGAATCATGGTTCGCAATGCGGCCAGGCTTGAATACACTGTAGTGGAATCAGAGCAGGATGCACTTTTACTGGAGAACAATCTTATCAAGGAGCACCAGCCCAGGTACAATGTAAACCTCAAGGATGGGAAAACCTATCCCTTTATCGTGGTAAGAAATGAACCCTTTCCACGCGTAATAATTACACGTAAACTACTTCATGACGGTTCCCGGTATTTTGGCCCGTATACGGCAAAGTTCAGAATTGATATAATCATTGACCTGATACGGAAGCTTTTTCAGCTGCGAACCTGCCCCTACCATCTGTCTGAAAGCAATATCCAAAAAGGGAAGTTTAAAGTATGCCTTGAATACCATATCAACAATTGCAAAGGACCTTGCGAAGGGCTGGAAAGCGAAGATGAATACAATCGGAAGATAGAGCAGGTTATCAACATACTGAAGGGCAACTTTGGGGCGGTGAAACAGCACATCAGGCAGGAAATGCAACAGTATGCTGCCAGCATGGAGTATGAAAAGGCTCAGCTGTGTAAAGTTCGACTGGATGCCCTGGACCAATATCAGACCCGGTCCACTGTGGTAAGCAGCAGAAATATTGATGCGGATGTTTTTTCCATTGCCTCGGATGAAAAATATGCTTTTATCAACTTCCTCAGCGTGGTAAATGGAGCAGTTATTAACGATCATACCTTGTTACTGAAAAAGAATCTGAATCAGCATCCCAAAGATTTACTGTTGTTTGGTATAACACAGCTCAGGGAAACATTCAGCAGTGATGCACGGGAAGTGATCGTGCCGCTCAGGATAGTATTGCCGGGCAGGGAAGAAGTGAAAATTACTGTTCCCAAACGAGGAGAAAAGCGCAAATTGATTGAGTTATCAGAAAAGAATGCCCGAGTTGCCATGTTGCAAAAGCAAAGGCAAGAGCTTGACCAAAGCAACAGGCAGCTTCCCGGTGAACGCATTCTGCGGCAGCTGCAAACCGATTTGCAACTTAATAATCTGCCCATCCATATAGAGTGTTTTGACAACTCCAATTTTCAGGGAGATTATCCTGCTGCATCATGTGTGGTTTTCAGAAATGCCAGACCGGCAAAAAGTGAGTACCGCCACTTCAACATCAAAACTGTTGAGGGGCCGGACGATTATGCATCCATGGAAGAGGTTGTCTATCGCCGGTATGTAAGATTAGTGGAAGAAGGTTTGTCGCTACCGGAGCTGGTGATTATTGACGGAGGTAAAGGTCAGCTGAATGCTGCATTGAGAAGTATCAGAAAGCTGGGTCTGGAATCCAGAATTGTATTGGTGGGAATTGCCAAACGGCTGGAGGAGATTTACTTTCCGGGAGACCCGGTACCTCTGTACATCAACAAGAAGTCACCTTCACTCAAACTGATACAGCAAATGCGCGACGAAGCGCACCGTTTTGCACTGAGGCATTACCGCAACAAGCACAGCAAGGGCCTGGTTAAAACAGAACTCACCAATATCCAAGGTATTGGCCCCCGGCGTGCTAAAATGCTGCTGGAGCATTTTGGTTCAGTGGCTAAAATAGCTTCAGCCGGAGTTACCGAACTGAGCGAGCAGGTTGGTTTGAAAGCTGCCCAAACAGTTTATGATTACTTCAGGGCCAATCAGCAGTGATTAGCCTAAAGGATCAAACCTGAAAAACATCAGCAGCTAATCTAGAGGTGATGAAAAAACAAAGAGCTATGTCTAAACATCAGACCTACTGCGCCTGTAAAGGTAGATCATACCCCCGATACTTGTAAAGAACAGGAGTACAGCTATAAATTCAGCCTGGGTAGATTCGATGCCGAACATCTGGTACTTTTCGTTGACCCGAATTTTCTCGATCAGGAATCTTTCAACCGCCTGAAGTGACAGGTAGAGGAAAAACAGCATGCCGTGGATAGTGATTCGACGTCGCATTACCCATAAAAAGGAAGTGATAACTACAGCCATGGCCGTCTCGTAAATAGGTGTGGGGTAAACGGGTTCTTCAAGTTTGAAGCAATAAGTGGTTTGGCAGTCTTCTATGGGTATTCCTTCGCGGATTACATTGTTTGGATAGTCGTATGCCCAAACCCATTCGGGTAAAAAGGACAGCCATCCGGGCATGGGATTATTGTTCACTATGCCCCAATCGCCGTCACCGGAAAAATGACAGCCAAGCCGTCCAACCCCGTAACCTATCATGAGAGCGGGTGCTACGGCATCCATCAGATACAGTGGTTTGACATTCATTCTCCGGGCATACCAAATACCCACAATAGCTGCTACTATTAGCCCCCCATAAAAATTGAGTCCGCTGCCACTAAAAAATACGCCGGCCGGATCGCGCATAAATGCTTCCCAGGTCTCGAACACAGAGAAGAGCTTGGCACCGGCTACGCCGGCAATGGCACAGAGAATTACAAAATCTCCGGTTTGCTGATGCGCATAGACTAGTTCCTCGGTTTTTTTGGGCTGATCGAGTTGATTTCGTTTAAGCTGCCAGTATCTGTAAGCTGCAAAGGCTGCTGCAAAAAGCAAACCACCCGGGAAATTCCCGGTACCGGACAAAATTACTTCCTGGGGGTTATTGATAAATGTGTTGTAATTAAGAAAAATATATACACCCTTGAAGCCTAATATGAAGCCAAAAATAAGTGGTCCCAGCATGTCACTTAACTGAGGTGCTCTTCCTACTATCAGGGTACGTTTTGTAGGTGTTATCAGCCCTTCGCCCGATTTGCGGCGAAGTTCCATGTACAGAAAATAGCCCGCCACTAAAAATGCCAGACCCATAAACAAGCCAAATGTCTGGATTACTCTGAAAAAGTCAGGTGGAGACCATCCTGTCAATCCTTCAACGGCATAGTACAAATTGGGAAACATATTTTCCGGTTTGTTGATTGATTCGGCTAAAGGTACGTCAAATAAGAAGTACCGCGAAGTGAAAATATGTTGTGGGAAATTTAAGGGTGAAACCGGGACAATGGCTGGTTGCGATTTATGAACAGCCAGTTAATTACAACCTGCTATGGCCCGGTTAAAAAGCTTGTTACTAAACCACATAACTTTTTACTTTTTTCAGCAGGAATTTTTGAGCTTCACACCGTTCTCTTTGATTCCGTAGAAAGAAAAGTATTTCCAAAGACCCATATATGCAGGTTTTAGCCTGATGATGGACATTGAGGTTTGTTGCTTGAGGAAGTGAAGCAAATTTCCATCCATGTTTACATGATTCAAACTCATCCATTGCCGAAACATTGAGTTCCGTGTATTGTGAAAATCTGCAACAGCAAGTATTCCACCGGGCCGCAAGTGATGAAGGGAATGCGAAAGCAATGTCGGAAAGTCAGGCATCATGGTAGCAGAATAGCTGTAATATATGAGATCGAAACTTTGCTCCTTGAACATGTCACCGGAGTATGAGCCAGCGATGTAATTCACTCGATTACCAAATTGTCTGGTTTTCTTTGCAGCAATACCAATCATTGTTGAAGATAAGTCAACGGCGGTAAGCTTTGCCGAGGGAAAATGCCGTAGAATCTGTTTGCAGTTGTAACCCGTTCCACAGCCAACTTCAAGCACATCCATAACTCCGGCACTTTTAACGGGAGTTTGCCTAATGAGCTGAGTTCTGCCAAACAGAAATGTCCACCGGGTTATGTCATAAATAGCAGAATGCCATTTGTAGTATTGTTTCAAATTCGCTGCAGTGGTAAGGCTTTCCATATTCAATACTTTTTGATTTTTTATGCTCTGACAGAGCCAAGTAATGTGCCGGCATAGGTACCTACCCGATCATTGTATTCTGGAGTGATTTGGTCCGGTGTTAAAAAATTGATGTGTTCATGGGCAAAAGATGGAACAAAATTGATGGTGCCTGCGGCGGAACGCATAAGAATTCTTGCCGTCAAAGAAGCATTGTCCAGAATTAATCGCCATTCCTTGTCCAGTTCATCAGGTTGATGGTTTGCTAGCCAGTCTTGATGATCGAGCAAAACAAAGTGTGAATAGCTGCCGGGGTTACCAAGAAAGAAACGGGTGAGACTTACCGAGTAAGTTCTGATTTTATGAACCCGGCTCTTAATGGTTTCAAAATTTTCTTCCTTAAGGTATGCCGGCAAACAATCATCGGGGTATTTCCCAAGTATATACACCTGATAAAAATAATTTTGTTTGACAGGAATACTGGTGAAAACTCTCCTGATGCAATTGCGCATGTAAGCACCAACTCCTTCTGGATATTGCTGCCTGAGAACTACTGTCTGTGCCACCGGAACACCGGCAAGTACCTGCACTGACTGGCGGTCAATGAGCCACATGAGCTGTCGGGTAAAAATCTTGTTCTCGATTTTGGAATATAACTCAGCTTGTTCTGAAAGGGAATCAGCGTTCATCAGTTCCATTACCTGTTTTTTTATTGCAGGTCTGGATTGAAGGTAGCTGGTTATGATAAACGCCAGTAATCCGGATGCACCCCGGTAATAAAAACTCCGCCGTATGCCTTTTCCCGAGAAATAAACGATCTTTCTGTCCCAGTATGATTGTGCAAAAACCGGCATTGTGTCTCTCAGACTTTTACAATAAATCTCCTGAGCGTTAGGGTGCTTACCATCTTTGAAGAACTGCAAAAGTGTAGCATAGCAACCATGTCGGAACAACGCGAGTTTGAGTTCGAGCAAGGCGTTTTGCCTGTAATTCATATCAACACAATGAATGCTCTGGGGGTTGTCGAGCAGATACTCAAGGGCATTGCATCCTGCACTGGTAAGCATTACAATTTGAGCATCTTCACCAATGCTCATCAGTTGTCGGTCGCATTCAGGGTCTTCCCAGCAGGTATTGTAGATTAGTGTCGAATTATGCACGTAATGGAATAGACGATGATGCCAGTGTGAAGCTTTTTTATTTTTCATATCATTTTGTTGATCGGTATACCTACCGAGTTGGCGAGTTCCTGCTGCAGTAATATTTCAAGTTGACTGAAATTGGGGATGGCTGATTCCATGGACCTGGAATAGGGTAAGTGCTTGTGGTCGGCATGGCGGTAAAGTGTCCATACTCCCTGGTGGTACTCAAGTGCGGTGAGATTTTCAACCCAATCACCGGAGTTCATATACATTACGCTCTGGCCTTTTTTGTTGGTAACTTTCCGTATGGCCGGCTGGTGAATATGGCCGCAGATTACATGGT
>JBJHCA010000080.1:0-13971 GCA_050485785.1 Saprospiraceae bacterium
CCAAACTATCCTATAAAACAAAAAAATATTTCTCCAGCTCAATTTTATTCATCCGGTGTTTGGTAAATAGCATACTAAGGCACCATCACATCCCATATATTCTGTATTTTTATTTATTCATGGAACTATATTCCGAATAATGCTTCCGATCTTCATTATTTTAATTTGATCAAATTCTTAGGCACATAGACCAAAAGTTTAACCCATGCAATGATTGAAAATGTAATTGAGTACTCAACATAACATTTACAAGTAGTAAAATATTTTTTTACAAAATGTTTGTCTTAATTTAAGTTAAAATAAAAAGTATATTTTCCCTTTCTGAATTTTACGAAAAATAAGAACGTTCGCTCAAAATTGAAAAATTCGTAAAATCTGTTTTACCCGCCACTTTTCTAAAAGGAAACATTAAGTCTTGAGGCCGGCTAAGCGGAAGAAGAGTTGTTTAAGTCGAAGTTTACTGATAACTGATAATCAGTTCAAAACTGCCAGAATACATTCCTGTATTCTGGGTAGTTTCAACTTCGAGAGTTCCGCCCAGATGAAACCGCAGATAACCTTCAGCACCAATTTTAGCACCCGCAGGTAAATCGGTTCGGAGAGAGTTTAAACTTATCGACACGGCGGGCAAATTTTCATGGTACAAAGACACCGGATGGCTGGGCAAGGTAATATTGAATTCCGTGTCGGGTTCGCCAATCACTTCGAATATGGCAGGAGTATTCTTTCCTCTTCCCTCCAGAAGAACCACGCTTCCACGGGATAATCTGTTGCCTCCGGGGCTTTGCTCCAGGGCACCGCCTGAAACACCGGACACTGAAAACTGACCAAACTGAAGGTCATCACTTTTTTCAACAGATACCGGTACAATGATGGAAACAGTAGCCGGAGTGCTAATACCACTTTGTGTTGATTGTCCGAAGGACAACAAGGGCAATGCACAACAAAGAGCTATCCATAAAAGAAAAATACACCCACGCCAAACTGCGTGAAAATACTTATCCAATGTTAGCCTAAGTTGTATGTTCATAACTCCCCTTCCTCTTTTACATGGCATTTTGTTTCAGAAAAACACCTTTTCCACCAGCCTGCCTCGATGATTGCTGAGTTTTGCAATAAACACACCCGATATGGCAAATTGCAATTGATGGGTGACACCGGGTTCGAGTGTTGCCTGATAAAGTTTTCTTCCTGAAAGATCGTACATAGTTAACCTGGCTGACTCATCCATCAGCGTCATGTCGGCGAAAAGGGTTTGGTTGTGCCCGTAAATCAGAGCAGGCAGGGGTAAGTGCGGGTTGGCAAAGTTCCCTTCCCTGAAGTGGAGAACAAACCTGTCTGCAGCATCTGAAGGCCGTGCCGTAAATGTATATTCAGGGTTCTGTTTTAGATTATACATTACTCTGGTCTGAATATCTTCAAGCATCAGATAATCAAACAAGTCCGGGTCAAAATCAGCCGTTATGGTATGTTGCCCTTCTTTTCCCGGTGTAAAAACAAGGGGAACTACAGGAGTTTTTTCGGTACTGCTGAGAAACCGGATAGAGTATTGTCTGCCCAAGGCCGGGATAAATAAAGATGGAGCATGGGCTATAAAACTGAATTTTTTCTCAGCCCCTCTGCTTTCAGCATGGTGCCCAAATTCTATATTAACCTGATCAAACCCCGGTGCTCCGTCAGCAGATACTTTGAGTGATATCTGATGTAAAGCACCGGAAGGTTTGAGCCAGTTTCCGGCATCGTCATGTACCCGCACATCATTATTCATGGTGAGCTGGCCGGTTGAGTTTGCCTTCACAAAAAAACCCTGAGTTGGAGCTATATATCGTGTGACGCCCAGAGTTCCGGTTTGAGAAGCAGATGCAGAGTGATAAGTACCATAATTGTAGGCCTCATCATTCCAAATCCACATATAATATCCGCCATTATCGTTTTCCAGCATGCTTCTTTCCCAACCGATGGCTGCTTTCCAGTCTATCGAAGAGGGATAAGGATTGCCCATCAGATTATAGCCCAGTTCACTTTCTGTGCCGGCTGTACGGGTAACCGGTACGGAAATATTGCCCTGGTGAAGATTGCCCTTGAACGAAAATGTAGGATTAGCAGCCTGATAAGCCACTAAATAACCCTTGCCGGTAACAAAATTGTCACCGCTATTTACCGTATTCCAATCGGGACTGGTGCCGGTTTGCATATAAAACACCCATTGGGTATCCGGTTCGTGCCAGGCAAACATATCATATCCGGTACCGTCTGCGTAAGTGCCTGATGGTGTAAACTCAGGCGATATGGCATGGCCGGCAACCGGCGAAGAAAGCAGATGCCAGGCTTCCGGCTCACCCGGAATGTAGCGCTGAAAAGTTGCTGCTATGCTATTGTTAAAATGGATGAGAGAACCGGTACCAGTAGCATCGGACACTATAACTATCCCGTTCTGGCCGTTTTGGTTCACAATAGTCTGTGAAACTTTGAGACCGGTACCCGGATTGATAGTAATTGATGCGTTGAGCTCTATGGTAAGCTGTGCAACTTCAACATAACCTTGCACAATTATCGGCTTTATAGTAGTATTGGGAATAGTGACCTGGTCATTGGTTCCCGGAACATTGTTGTTGTTCCAGTTTCCGGCTATATGCCAGCGATGATCTGTATTACCGGTCCAGGTAAAACCGGGTGGCTGTAATTGACCAGAAAGGTGCGGATAGCCGTTGTTCAATGCCGGATCCAGCACCCAGATATTGGTAAAGTTCCAACCCACAGAAGTAAAAGTGCTCAGGGTTTTCATCTGTGCTGTAGTACGAGCGGTTCCTCCGGCACTGTTATTCATTCCCGAAGTTTGAGTATCCCAAAATGAATTACTTACTGAGGAGTTCTGACTAAATCCGATAAGGCCGCCCCGGTTACCTCCACCGGGAGCCACCGAACCACTGGAAAACGATTGTGTAACTGATGTGCCACCTAACCTTCCAACCAAACCACCAACAAAATTATTCCCGTTTACAGAACCCACTGCGTAACAATTATCTATGTTGCCTTCGTCTGAACGACCTACAAGCCCACCTGCGATATTGCCCGATGCTGTTACGCTGCCACTGGCATGGCACCGGGTCAATGTGCCTGTATTGTTTCCCACCAGGCCACCTGTTTCACTGCTTCCATTAACCGGGCCACTTGCCCAGGAATTAAATATTGTAGTGTTCCATGTATTAGAACCCACAAGTCCCCCTACACGCTGGTCACCGGAAACTGCTGCCTTAGAATGGGAGTTGGAAATGGCAGTACCTCCATAGCCATTAAATCCGACCAGGCCACCAACATCATGATTGCCCGTAACGGTTCCATCACTATTGGAATTTGAAATCTGACCGTTATTGACAAAACCGGCAATACCGCCAATTGAATTACCTGTACCGCTAACAGTACCTTGAAATGCTGACCCGTGGATGCTACCTTGCAAAGTACCTGTAATCCCACCGGTATTATTGCTTCCTGAAACAGAGCCCGCGGCCTGTATGCTTTGGATAAATGAACCGGAATTGGCAATACCGGCAATGATCCCGGAATTTTCGCTACCTGAAATTTGCACCTGGATGAAGTTGATATTCTTAATACTGGCATCCGCTCCAATCTGAGTAAAAAATCCGACTCCATTAGTGCCTGGGCGTTGTATAGTAAACCCTGTGATGGTAAAACCATCGCCATCCAGAGTACCATTAAAGTAACTGATCGGCAGCCAGCCGGCACCACTATTCCAACCGGCAGTGGGTGTGGCATTGATGTTGGCCGTGAGTTTAAAGTGGGCATTATTGGCAGCATTTCTGATTTCATTGAGCTGGGTAAGCGTTGAAATCAGGTAAGGGTTTGCAGCAGTGCCATTGCCGCCATCAAACTGAGCTAAGATTGGTGTGGAAAACAAGACCAGGGATAACAGCAACAGCATTGAATAGATCCTCATCGAAATTTCACATGAAGTAAAAAGCTGTTGCATGGTTTATTTTATGGTATTCCGCAATAATCAACCTGTCTCTGACTGCCTGAACAAAGGAAAATCCGAAAAGCCTACCGCAAATATAGATATTCCTCATGTTTTGTGAGCGGTTTCACGCATTTCCATCAAAAAGTATGCCATCAATTGCCGTTTGAATGTAGATCGCTGAATTTATCGATACCTCTCAGGAAAAAATCAACGATCAAGAAACCGTGGTAACGGCCTAATTTATTCTCCGGTCCGACATGATACCGCTCAATACCCCAACGTACTTCTCGTCTAGCTCTCAGCGTTGCAGGAAAGGAGCGGTAAAATGCCAGATGAGCCTTAATGACGGCCGTAAAAAATTTCCATCTGCCCTGACGAAGATAAAACATGCCTGCCAGCCCATCCAGTACTAAGCGGAACGGGATAAACCACAATAGCCTCGTCAAGGGTTCATTTTTCACAATAGTTTTGAGGCTGTTCCTGAAATTGAGAAAAACTTTACGCTGGCTTTCCTGGGGCAGTGTTCCTCCGCCCAGATGATAAACAACGGAATGCGGAACAATGCCAATGGAATAGCCTGCGCGTTTAAGCCTCCAGCACAGATCAATTTCTTCCATGTGTGCAAAATAGGAAGCGTCCAGCCCCCCCAGTCCAAAATACAGATCTGATTTAATGGCAAGGGATGCACCGCTGGCCCAAAACACTTCACGGGTATCATCATACTGACCTTCATCCTTTTCCACTCCAAAAAATATCCTTCCACGGCAAAACGGATAACACCATGAATCGAGAAATCCGCCGGAAGCTCCTGCAAACTCAAACTTTGAAGGGTCTTCCTCAGCCAGTATTTTGGGTTGACATGCTGCATGTTTCGTTGAGCTTTTCAACCAGGCGATGAGTGGCTCAAGCCAACCCGGTGCAGGCCGAACATCGGAATTGAGCAAAACAAAGTAATCAGCTGAAACCTGCTGCAGTGCACGATTGTAGCCTTCAGCAAACCCGTAGTTGCGGTCGAGTTTTATAATCTCAAGCTCAGGATAATGCTGGCCCAGCCAATTCACTGAACCGTCATCTGAAGCATTGTCTGCAATAATTATTCGGGCATGCTTTGAGGTATTCTGCAGGATATCCGGTAAAAAACGTTCCAGGTGATGCTGGCCGTTGTAATTGAGAATGACTACGGCAGTCTGCATCAAATCAGCATCCTGAACAGAAATATGTTCATCCTGCCCCATGGTTCGAATATTTTTCAAAATAACGCAGGGTACTCTGCCTGTCTGTTTCAAGTTGCCGGCTTAGTGCTTCCAGTGATCCAAAATGAATGTCCTCTCTGAGAAAAGCATGAACTTCCAGCCTGATAAAAATCCCGTATAAATCGCCGCTGAAGTCAAACAAATGCACTTCTATGCTTCTGTTTTGAACTCCGGCAATGGTTGGCCTCCGCCCGATATACAACATTCCCTTGTAGTGATTTCCTTTAACTTCAGTGGAAACAGCATATATGCCTTCGGCCGGTATGAGTTTGTAGGGGTTGTGCACCGCAATATTGGCCGTAGGAAACCCAAGTCTGGTTCCAATTTTGTTGCCGTGAACCACTGTTCCGCTCAAAGGGTAAGGGTGCCCCAGCCATGCACAGGCCACATCAAGTTCACCATTTTCCAGTGCTTGCCTTACTTTGGTAGAACTAACGGCAATGTCGCTGATGGTTTGCGGGGAAATTTCCACAATTTCATAGCCATGCACCGGCATCATTTTTTTGAGTGTATCGATGCTCCCTGCCCGGTTGAGGCCAAAGCGATGATCGTACCCGATGATAATGGCTGCAGGATTAAAATATCTTACAAGAAAATTGGCGATGTACTCTTCGGGCTGTTGAGCTGCGAACGCCAAAGTAAAAGGTATTACTACAAGATGATCAATGCCGGCTTTTTCGATCAGGGTTGTTTTTTCAGCCAGTGTAGTCAACAGGCGAAGTTGAGAAACATCTTTTTGCAGCGTTATCCGGGGGTGGGGATCAAAAGTGAGAATTACGGTTTCTCCATTGATTGCAGCACCCTTGAGCTTCATGGTCTCAATAATCCGGAGATGTCCGTGATGCACCCCGTCAAATGAACCGATAGTAAGCACGGCCCTGTTAAATGCTGGCAGTTGATTGAGTGAAGTATGGACTTTCAAGTTACTGATCCGTATTAATTGCAGCTGCAAAGAAACAAAGAATTAGCCGGTATTGGGGAGTTATGCATTCAATCTGAGTTTCCGTTTTTGACTCACAAATTTTTTATGCAAACATTGCCTGCATTTTAATAATTGACTTAGTTCCGCTAAATTAGCCCTCATGAATCATCCAATATTCATTCCGGAGCATATTCAACAACTGAAACCTTATGAACCGGGATTGACTAAGGAACAGCTCAGAGAAAAACTTGGCGTTCCGCGTATCATTTCGCTTTGGAACAATGAAAACCCCTGGGGGCCTGCTCCTTCGGCTGAACAAGCCGCACAAAGAGCCATATCAAAAAATAATCTCTACCCTGATCCCGGTGCTGTAATGCTCAAGCAAGCACTGGCTAAACACCTCAACGTACCAGAAAACACCATAGTAGCCGGCAATGGCGGTGAAAGCCTTCTGATGCTGATGCTGACTGCTTTGTGCAAGCCGGGAGACGAAATTTTGACTTCTCAGGGCTCCTTTGTGATTATGTATCTGTGGGCAAAAATCAGGAATTTACCACTCAGATTAATTCCGCTTACACCTTCCTATGCATTTGATCTCGACCGGATTCTGGACTCAGTAAGTGACCATACCCGTCTGATTTACCTGGCCAATGCCAATAACCCTACGGGTACAGGGATCAACAGTCACCAACTGAAGTCATTCATTGAAAAAATACCGCCGCATATTCTCATCATGGTTGACGAAGCATACTTCGAATTTTCAGTAGCTATGGATCCAGATTTTCCTGACACTACCCGATGGGAATATCCCAATGTGATGACACTTCGATCTTTCTCCAAATGCTATGGCATTGCCGGTACCCGACTGGGATACCTCATCACTCAACCTCCCCTGGCCGAAGCCATTCAGAAAGTAAGTCTCACCTTTGAACCAACGGGTCTGGCACAGGAGATAGGCACGGCAGTACTCAACGACGCAGAATATCTGAACTATGTGGTAAGCAGCAACAAAGCGGCATTGCAACAGTATTATGACGGATTTAACCGACTTCATATTAAGTACATTCCCTCTATGGCCAACTTCGTTATGATCGACATGGAGACCGTTGACCGGGCCCGCAAATTGTTTCATGGACTTTACAGCCGAGGCATCCTGACCAGAATGCTCGATGGCAGCGGGCTGGGGCACTGCATTCGGATTTCGGCAGGCAGACCCGAAGATAACAAAGAAGTACTGGATGCCATTCAATCCCTTCAACACACACTCTGACGCACAGCGGTTTAAACACTAAAACATGGCTGACAACGACAGCAGATTTGCCGCCAAACGCTGGTACAGGAAGTATAAGCTCAATATGCTGTTCAATACTTCCACATTTACCGGCAACCTGATCATTGCACTGCTCATTACATGGTTCTTCAGGGATCTGGGTTATGGCAATGCCGTAGATTACGTGTTTTTTCTCACCGTGCTGGCCATTGGTTTGTGGATTACGGAAGCCATTCCGCCTTTTGCCGTAGGAATATTTTTGATAGCCATGTTGCTTTTTGGCTTTGGCACGGATTATCTGATTTCGGAAAGCGCGCCGGTTGAAATGTACGTAGGTACCTGGACCAGCAATGTAATCTGGCTTTTATTGGGTGGCTTTTTTCTGGCAGAAGGCATGAAGGTGGTCAAACTAGACCGTGCTTTGTTCAGATTTACCGTCAACCGTTTTGGAAACCGTCCTGACCGTCTGCTGATGGGTTTAATGATCACCACGGCACTGGCCAGTATGGTGATGTCGAATACAGCCACCACGGCAATGATGATCTCCTCGGTACTGCCCCTGATTCAGGTACTGGGCAAATCGTCCGCTTACTCCAGGGCATTACTCACCGGCATTCCGGCTGCTGCTTCTGTGGGCGGTATCGGCACTATTATCGGAAGCACGCCCAATGCCATTGCAGTAGGTGCCTTGCAGGAGGCCGGTATTCACATAACCTTTGTGGAGTGGATGGCAGTTGGTTTCCCCTTGGGGCTTTTACTGGTTTACCTTTTCGGCCGGTTTTTGATCAGCAGACTGAAGATCAGACAGGTTGAACTCGACTTTTCACTGCTGACCGATGACCATGACGATGTTCCCCGGTCGAGACGAATGGCTGTTTACATCACAATGGGCATCACCATATTGCTATGGCTCACTGAACCACTGCACGGCATTCCTCTGGCAGCCACTTCTGCAGTGCCCATTGTATTGCTTACCTTAACTCAGGTGATCACGGCAGCAGAAGTGCGAAAACTACCCTGGGAAACACTCATGCTGGTGGCCGGCGGACTGGCCATGGGCATTGCACTGGTTGATGTAGGACTGGCTGAAATCACCATGAATCACGTCAATAGTCTTCCTCTGCCGGTGATTGGCATTGCCATTCTGTTCTCCTTGCTGTCGGTTAGTATCAGCAACGTGATGAGCAATACTGCTGCAGCCTCTATTCTGGTACCGCTGGGTCTGTCACTGAGCATGCCTTACGGCCTTGCCGTTCCGGTAATTGTTGCCATAAGTTGCTCATGCAGCCTGATGCTGCCCGTATCCACCCCTTCCAATGCCATAGCCTATGCCACAGGTATGATGGATCAGAAAGACTTCAGACGAGGCGGATTCTTTTTCATGGTGGCCGGCCCCGTATTTGCATTTATCGGCGTCATGCTTTGGACATTGTTCTATTTGTAATGGTAAATTGCATTCAATTCAGTGCCCTGGATGTTCAAAGACATTGATGGAAGAATTATTTCCTCTGTTTGGGTGTTGTTTTTTCATAACTTTTTGTGGGCTTTTCTACCCCGGTTTAGCACTGTTCCGTATTGAAGTTTTCCCATTGATGAATCCGGAATAATCATTAAAAGAGTTCCTTCCTCGCTAATCCATTTTAGCTTTGCCCAAAATTCTTACGATCATGGACTCCATTGTCGACAAAATAGCGTGGCTACAATCTCAGTCATCCATACTTGATCCCGAACCTGAAACCTGGGAAAAATCCATCCGGCAATGGATTCCTTATATGCTTGAAATAATCCGGCAAAACCAAACGGGGAAAGCCTTTAGCCAATATGCACCCGGTTCCGAATACAGGCCATTACCCATACGTTCCACAGGTCGTCCGGTCAGCGAAATCATCAATGATCTGGATCAACTGCTTTCACCGGGGCTTAACCCGGCTTCAGGAGGCCACCTGGCTTATATACCCGGAGGTGGGATTCCTTTGGGTGCTATCGGTGATTTGTTGGCAGCACTCAACAACCGGTATGTAGGTGTTAACAGCGTTTGCCCCGGTGGCGTGGAGATTGAAAACAGCCTTATTGCATGGATGGCTGAAATGTTGGGCTTCAACACAGACAATGCCGGAGGCAGCCTCACCAGCGGAGGAAGTATTGCCAATTTAACTGCAGTGGTGGCTGCACGGGACGCAATGGGATGTTCACCTGCCGAATTTCCGAAGCTGGCCGTTTACCTGACTACTGAAACCCATCATTGTGTTCACAAAGCCCTCCGGATTGCTGCCATGGATCCTCGCCCTGCTGAGCAGGGAGGCCAGGTTTGGTATGTGGAAACAGATAAAGAGTACAGAATGAACCTGAAGCACCTGGAAAACGCAATACAACAATCCATAGATGCCGGGTACCGCCCCTGGTTGATAGTAGGTACGGCAGGCAGCACCAATACCGGTGCGGTTGATCCGCTTTTTGACATGAGCAGTATAGCCCGCCAATATAAAATATGGTTTCATGTAGATGCGGCCTACGGTTCATTTTTCATGCTTACCAGGTCGGGAAGAGACCTGTTCAGGGGTATTGAGCATGCAGACTCTGTAGTACTGGATCCGCATAAAACGCTCTTTTTAAGCTATGGTACAGGGGCCGTAGTGCTGCAGAACAAAAACCACCTGCTCAGATCATTTCATTATCAGGCAGATTACCTGCCCGCTGAAGAATATGCACAAAGCAACATCAGTCCTGAACTGACTAAGCACTTCAGAAGCCTTCGCATGTGGCTTGCGCTTCAGTATTACGGAACTCAACCATTTATTGCTGCACTGAATGAGAAAATGCTGCTGGCACAATATGCGGCCGATGTCATTAATACCTTGCCGGGCATTGAAATGATTACATATCCCTCCCTTTCAGTGTTTGCATTTCGAATCAAATCCGTCCAGCATCGGGCCAATGGCAAATCTTCCGATATTCTCAACAAAGAATTGATTGATGAAGTCAAAGCCGATGGTCAGGTGTTTATTTCCGGGACAAGTATTGAACACCAGGGACAGCATAAGTTTGTTTTGCGGCTGGCCATTGTATCTTTCCGAACCCACAAGGAACACATTGACCATTTTCTCGGTCTACTCAAAACTTACCTTGCCCGAATGCATTAACGCCTCGGTTACTTCTATCCGGATACCTGCGAGCCCCTTAAAAAAATCTCAATATGATATTGACCAGGCACAATGCTGCAAGGGCCAGCGATGCAATCCTAAGCCATCCGGCATTTTTCAACCTGAACTCCTCTGCCCTGGCTTGCTTCTTTGGATCAGCCGACTTTACTTTGCCTGTGGCAAACAGATACAGATAAACTGCCAAGGCAAAAAAAATGACATCAAAAACCAACAACATATCCATACCTGATTTCTTTTTTTAAAGTACTTAATTCAACTTACAATCCCGAGGCATGGTCCTCACCCCGGGCATCTGCCACACCGATCAGTTTACCGTCAGGCAATCTGAAAACAGCTTCTACCCTGCCAATGGGCTGTCTTTGTTTTAACGCATACCCGTGAGCTTCCAACTGATCGGCCACTGCGGAAAGTGCTCCTAGTTCATAATACACGGTATCGGGAAGCCACTGGTAGTGAAACCTGGGCCATTGCACTGCCATCTCAGGTGATTGGCCCAATACGGCAGCATTGAGAAACACCTGCATCACACTGGTAATAATGGTAGATCCTCCAGGTGTGCCCAGTGCGGCAAAAAATTCATCATCCCTGGTAATGATCACCGGTGTCATGCTGCTCAGCATTCGCTTTCCGGGTTCTATACTGTTGGCTTCCTGACCGATTAACCCAAACTGGTTGGGCACGCCGGGTTTTTTGCTGAAATCATCCATCTGGTTATTCATAAAAATTCCCAGTTCGGGAATATACATGCAACTTCCAAAATTGGAATTCAGCGTAGTGGTAACGGATACCACATTTCCGTACCTGTCAGCAATGGTAAAGTGGGTTGTTTCTTCGCTTTCATAATGCAGACTGCCCGGCCCCCAATCAGCAGACTGTATAGCGTGGTCAAAATTGATTTCATTCAACCGGTGCTTCAAATATTCTCTGTCAGTAATGATATCCACGGGGATTTCAACAAAATCAGGATCACCTGAATAGTAGGATCGGTCGGCATAGGCAATTCTGCTCACTTCAATCAACTTTAAGGCAAAGTCAAAGTCCTGATAATCCGTAGTATCTATTCTCAACATGTGAAGCATAGTAAGCATTTGCTGAAGTGCTATTCCACCGCTTGATGGCGGTCCGGGTGCATAAATCCGGTAACCCATTACTTCAAACTCCAGAGGATCTCTCCACACCGGCCTGTAATTGCTCAGATCATCCTGTGATATGATACCCCCGGCCTTCTGAATTGCGCTCACGAGTATTGATGCCAGTTTGCCCTTGTAAAACTCTCCGGAACCCGATTCTCCAATTTGCATCAAAGTAGATGCCAATGCAGGTTGTTGAAGTACATCGCCGGTTTCCCAGGGTTTTCCGCTGTTCTCAAACGGGCCGGCATGACTACTGAATCTTTGAATACACGGCAGGTACTTCCTGTAGTTTTGAGCCTCACCTTCACTTACCGAAACACCTGCATTAGCCAGCTTTGCAGGATAATCGAGTAAGCTGCTAAAAGGCAAACTGCCGTATCGCCCGTAAATGGCCTGCATGCCGGCTACCGTACCGGGAACGCCTGATGACAGGGCTCCGAACAATGACAGAGAGTCAACCGGCTCGCCATCCCCATCTAAAAACATGTCTCGATGAGCCGAAGCTGGCGCTGTCTCGCGAAAATCAAGAAAGCTTGCAGTTCCTGATGAATCCATGGCAACCATAAATCCGCCACCGGTAATGTTACCTGCCCGCGGATAAACTACGGCAAGGGCATAGTTAACAGCTATAGCCGCATCAAAAGCATTACCACCCTGCCTGAGTATGCTGACTCCGGCTTCCGTAGCCAGCGGATGTGCCGAAACCACCATGCCGGTATAGCTTTCTGCCCGCTTTATACAGCACTCTACGTCAAACGGGGGCTGGTGCCGACAGGCAGACAGGAACACAAAAAAACATATGAACAGTATCGAGAAGCGACCTTTCATGCAGCGATGGAGATGAAGCCGCTAAAATGAGAAAAATTTATCAACAAGATGCAGCACTTAATCCAATTAACATGCCATTACAGGAACCGGGAACTACAGAATCAGGTATTAGAAACGGCGAATCTCATCCCACCTGAATCCGACCCTGATACCGAAAAGCTGGTGCCTGGCAGAAGTTTCGTTGTAAATATCCAGTATGCTGCTTTCATCGTGAATATGGGTATTTAATCCGGGCCATTCAACACTGGGGGTATAATGCCACTGAAAATACGGTGTAACGGTAATGAAATCAGACAAACCAAAATCCAGACCTGCACCCAGAGCTAAAAAGGGTGCTGTCTGGGCCCACTTCCCGTCATTACCGGATTCAGCGTGTTTTACCGTGCCTCTGAAATGCTGTGCCCCTAGGCCAATAGATACAAAGAAAGCCTGCTCAATAAAGTTGCCCTGTTTGGAGAAACTGGGGCATGAACAATCATCCTGCATATCGAGCAGGTAAAAGTGTGTGTTCCATAATGCCGAATATCTTTGCCAGTTCCACTCCGTAAAATGTTCGGGAGCAACATTTACTTTGCCCCGGTAAGTGTTGGAAAAATGCAGTCCCGGAAAAAACTCAATACGCACATTGTTGAGTCGAAACCAGTAATCGACACCCAGGCCGTAAAAAGTTGCCGGAAATTGAGGCTTAATGGTATGCTGTGATTCACCGGCCAGAATACTCCATCCAGGAAACTGCTGCCCGCCGGTAGCTATATGAATACCTGTTTGACCCGCGGCATCGCGGGCAACAAAAAGACATCCCAAAAAAAAGAAAAGTAAAAACAGTCGCATGAACTTACAACTTTAAAATGATTATAAATATTTGCCGGCAGAACCAATACAACGCATGCTCACGATATTTTAATATTTTTGCCAGCTAAATTCAGGGCATTGAAGACAAAAAGTTTCAGGAAGCACAAAGTTAACGTCATTACACTGGGTTGTTCCAAAAACGTGGTTGATTCTGAAGTGCTGCTCGGGCAGCTCGAAGCCAACCGTTACCGGGCAAGCCACAACAGCGATGACCCTGCAGACATAGTGATAGTGAATACCTGTGGATTTATTGACCTGGCCAAACAGGAATCTATTGACACGATTCTGGAATGCGCCTCATCCAAACAGGAGGGCCACATCAAAAAACTTTATGTTACCGGATGCCTGAGCGAAAGATATCGCAAAGATCTGGCACTGGAAATTCCCGAGGTGGATGCGTGGTTTGGAACCCTTGAATTGCCGTCGCTGCTGGCTCAGCTCAAAGCGGATTACAGGCACGAGCTCCTTGGTGAACGCAGACTAACCACACCTCTGCATTATGCCTATCTGAAGATATCGGAGGGATGTAACCGGACTTGTGCATTTTGTGCTATTCCGATAATGCGGGGAAAGCAG
>JBJHCA010000081.1:0-13785 GCA_050485785.1 Saprospiraceae bacterium
TGTCACGGAAGAGGAAGCGGTTAAAGCGCTACTACAGACTGACCCGGCCATTGCTGCCGGATTGCTGGCTGCCGATATTTATCCCTGGTACGGCTCTGCTGCATTGCCCGTTTATCTGGAAACGGCAGAGTATATCTGGAAAGTAAAACCCTGATTGTACTGCAAAGAATCCAAATAGCGAGGCTGCAGAACAGTGATGAACCGGTGGCCGGTCTGACAGGGAATTATGCGTCACCGGTCGGATAAAACCGGCTGATTGATTATCTTGCGCATCCAATTTCAGAAAAATATGTTTGTACTTAACTCATTAAAAGTTTGCTTATGATACATGGAAGAAATACTGAAGTAAACCTCAAAAGGTGGGCAATTCTGCTTTTCCTGGTTGTTACACCACTCAGTTTGCTTTTGGCACAGGGTGTTACACCGGCACATATTGCACAAATGAAGCTGGTGAATGCTGCCGTCATTTCCCCAGACGGGCAGTACGTGGCTTACTCATTGAGTGTACCGGCTGACCCGGTAAGAGAAAATCGCCCCAATACCAATCAACTTCATGTTTTCAATACGGAAACCGGTGAAAGCCGGCCCTATTTTACTTCATCAGGAGTTGGCCGTATTGCCTTTCGTCCCGGGCATGGCACTATAACTTTTCTTAGTCGCAGTACAGGAGACAGAACCAACGCATTGTATGAAGTTCACCTGAGTGGTGGTGAAGCCCAAAAAATTTACAGCTCTGACAATAACATCACCAATTACAGCTGGCACCCCAAAGGACACAGCATAGTTTACACCATGCGTGATGCCGGAGGTGAACCGGCTTCTCCGCTGGCTTACCAGCCTGAGATCTTTGAGGAAGGCATGCAACATACCAGAGCCTATATCAGCAACATCCACAATCCGGAGGTTGAAAGAATACGCGTCAATACTGAAGGAACCATTCACCAGATCAGCTGGAGCCACACCGGTGAAAAACTGGCCGTATCTGCAACACCTTCCCCATCGGTTGACGATTCATATATGAAACAACAAGTCAGGGTAATTGACCCGTCAACAGGCAACCAACTGGCTGTAATCAACAATCAGGGAAAACTGGGCCAGATAGAATGGAGCCCATCCGGTGACAGACTTGCTTTGAGGGCAGGACAAGATCTCCATGATCCCATCGATGGCAGAATACTGATTGTGTCGGCCTCAGGCGGAACTCCCAGGATAATCGATGCCGGGTTTCAGGGAAAATACGAACAAATCTCTTGGACTGCTGAAGAAACCATTCACTTCAGGGCCAGCGAAAGCACAGCCACGTCATTGGGAACCATTCACCCTGATGGAAGCCGTAAACAGGTTTTCTACCGAACCGATGATCAGCATATCACTTCATTTTCAAGGGCTGATAACGGTCATATGGCCTTGGTAGTCAATACCCCGCAACATCCTGCAGAAATGTACACGCTGAGACCCGGTGCGGATGAAACACCTCTTAAAAGAACCGACCACAATCCATGGCTTCACGGTATGGAACTTGGCAAACAAACCGTTGTTCGATACCCTGCCCGCGATGGTCAGTTTGACATCGAAGGATTGCTCATTTATCCACTGAATTACAGGGAAGGCACCCGAGTTCCTTTAATTACGGTGGTACATGGCGGACCGGAAGCTCATTACAGTAATGGTTGGCTTACTACTTATTCAGTACCCGGTCAAATGGCCGCCGCCAAAGGTTATGCGGTGTTTTATCCCAATTACCGCGGCAGTACCGGCCGTGGTATTGAGTTTATATACAGCAGTCAGGGAGATTTATCCGGTAAGGAGTTTGATGATGTGGTAGACGGGGTTGATTACCTCATAGAGCAAGGAATTGCCGATGGCAACCGGATTGGTGTAACCGGCGGATCGTACGGTGGCTATGCTTCTGCATGGATGAGTACCTACTATTCAGAGCGATTTGCAGCTGCAGTAATGTTTGTGGGCATCAGCAATAATATAAGTAAGTGGGGAACCAGTGATATACCCGAAGAGCTTTATCTGGTGCATTCCCGCAAAAGGCTCTGGGATGACTGGATGGATCAGCTCAAACGAAGCCCGATTTATTACGTTGACCGGGCACAGACTCCCATACTGATCATGCATGGCTCCAATGACACAAGGGTGCATCCTGCTCAGTCCATGGAACTATACCGTCACCTCAAGGTTCGCAAACCCGATGTACCCGCCCGGCTGGTGTTCTACCCCGGGGAAGGACATGGTAACCAGCGTTCAGGTTCGCGGTATGATTACAACTTGCGTATGCTACAGTGGTTTGATACTTACTTAATGACCGGTGATGCCGGAGCTCCACTACCTTCGGCAGACCTTCCGGCTATAGAATAACAGTTGATGTAGCTATAAGCAAAGGATTCCCGGTACCAAGCACTTCCGGGTTATTCTGCTCCGGCACATGCCCAGGAACACTGATTGAGCCCGGCTTCTGCAGTCATTAATTGTTGCTGAATGGTTTCCATCATTTCGACGGTGTTGGGAAACACATGGGTAAACAGGTTTTTGTAGTACTCAATTCCCTGTTGCAGATTTGTTGTAAACCTGCTTATATAGGATTCGAATTTGGCACTGAGTACCGGTTCCTGATCATCCACTGTTCTTTTGAGATAGTCCACATATAATTGCAACTCCTTAATGAACATGTGAGGTCGGTCCTCATCCATGATCACTTTGTTTTTGCCGTAAATATGTCCGGTCATTTCCTCCAGGGAATAGGTTTGGGAAAAATAAGCCAGATTAGGTCCCGGACAAATGTTGACCGCAGTTAACTTGCGGGCCGGGGTAACACCCATATTGAGTAATACCGTTGCACCCAGTCCTTCACACAGGCAGTCTTTTTCAAGTACCCGGGCTGCAAGCCGGGTGTAAGTTTCACTTTGCCCGTGCTCTTCCCTGAGTTGCTTTAGTTTTAAATCCTGATACTGCCGTGAGGCCGTACAAATTGGCGAATCTGTAAACTCCGTATTAAACTCAAGATATTTCTTGTAGCAAGGACTTCCCGGCCTGTTTTTAGTAATTCGTTCTTGTCGCTGAGTTTCACTGCTGCTTGTTCGAAGATTGTTGAACGGTATGCCCAATGGTGAAGCATGGCTTAAATAGAAATCCGATTTTTTTGCCTTTAACAGACTGTTCAGTGTGTCCCGGTCTACACTAGTGGCTTCAGGCACCAATAAAAACGGACTTCCCCAACCGGTTCCGTCAAGTTCGTAATTTTCGAGTAAAAACTGCTGTTCCGCAGCCGTGCCGATTCCTCCCTGAACTGTCAGGCGGAATGAAGAGTTGCTGTTCAGCAAAGGCTTTTCACGGGTTTGCAGTGCATCATTGCACATCTCCAGCAAAGTATTGTTCAGTAGTTGCCGGTTTCTCTTAAACTCGTCCAGAATCGGACCCATTAACATTCCTTCCGTGGCAAAAGCATGCCCGCCACAATTAAGCCCCGATTCAATCCTAAACTCAGAAACCCAGATACCTTTTTTGGCCAGAAACTTCCCCTGTATCATCGCTGAACGGTAATCACTTACTTTGAGAATGACCCCTTTCCTGATGTGACCTTGCTCGTCGGGAAAGAAATCATCGAACTGTTCAATATAACTGTAAAGCGTCGGATTGAGTCCGGCCGAAAACACCACAGATGAATCCAGATTACTCAAGGCGTAGCCCCGAAGGGCTGCCAGCGCGTCTGAATATTCCCGTGGAAATGGCTTACCTGTTTTATCTCTTTTAGGGCGGTCTACTTTGGTCATGATGTTGACATCAATACGGCCCGGCAAGATTGCACCCCGTAGTTCAATCTGCTTCTCAAGTTTCTCTAAACCTGTAGCAATTTGCATTTGTGCATACTGTTTGCTCAGAATATGATCATCCGGCAGCATTCGGAAATATGTATCTATATTCTGCCCTTCACCGAAAGGTTCATTACGGAGGATATCAGTTTGTTTTTTGACTTCATCATCCAGCCAATTGAGGTATGCCTTTATTCTTTGTGATCGCCCGTCCACCAACGTTTTGGCTATGGGAACAAAAGAAAGGCCCCGACTTTGGAAGTGTGCTTTTCTCACTTCCTCCAACAACAAGTCATCAATAATGGATACTACACTGGTAATGCCAAAGCGGGCAACCTTTAAAGGGCTGTCAAGGGTAAAACCCAGTCCCATCACCGGAATGTGAAATCTGTGGTAAGATTGGTAATTCAAAAGTTATTGATTTGCAGGTGAAAGTCCATACTCCGGACTAAGATCAAATAATTCGGACAAAGGTATCCTTTAATAACTTCCAAACCAATTCCAAATTAAAAAATCTGATAACAATTCCTTTTTTTATTTCATTGGTAAGTCAGGCATGAACTGCTACCGCATTACAAGGGCTCAGGCTAACTACAAACTTTCAATATGCAAGCTATGTATAAATCTGCCTACTGTACAACAAAGAGTGATCAATAAAAGAACCATGCAAACATTTCAATATATGGATTTTACATATTTTACAAAGCGAACAGGCAGGCATAGTTAGAATCCCCACAAAGGTTGCCTGTTGATTTACCTATCTTTACATGGCAAAAGGTACTGAATCGATGATCAGGAGTTCCCTATTCACTTTTTTGTCGGGCTATGTGTTCCCGGTTATGGCCATGTTAGTTGCTACCCCGCAATGGCTTGCCGGTTCGGGTACAGCCGGCAGCCTCAAGGAGGAGTTGCGGCACCATCCTGAGGATACTCACAAGGTTTGGATTTTGCGCGATATTGCTTTTGAATATCAGTTTGTGGATTCAGATTCAGCCGTGCATTACAGTTCAAAGGGATTAGAGCTGGCAACCCGGCTTGACTTTCTACAGGGGCGTATTTGGAATTTGTACCAGCTTGCCCTGGCATACGAAATAAGTCACCGGCTTGATTCGGCATTTGCCATATACGAACAGGCATTGGATCTGGCATCACGATACCGGGATAACCTGAGCAGGGCCAAGCTTTACAATTCACTGGGAGTAGCTCATTATTATGCCGGCAATTTTTCTATGGCCGTTGATTATTACACCAAAGGTTATGCCCTTTCAGACACGCTGCGCTATAACGAAGGAAAAACCTATGCTTTGAATAACCTTGGCGTCATATACAGATTGCAGCGTCAATACGAGAAAGCACTTGAGGTTTACAGGAAATCGCTGGATATGAAATACCGCGAGCAGGATACAGTTGGCGTGGTCAATTCTCTGTACAATATTGGTCTGGCTTATTCCTTTCTGCAGCAATACAGAGAAAGCCTGAACAATTTACTGGCTGCGCGTGATTTGTCGGAACTGGTGTCACATGAGGGAGTTGACATAGCCAATTTAGACCTGGGACTGGGGGTAGCCTATTTTAACCTCAGCATGCCACAAGAGGCCAGGCATTACCTCGAATCCGGACTTGGCAAAGAGCGGATAACGGGCAGTCCTGAATGGATTTCGGCTATGACATACTTGGGTGCACTTGACGTACAGCAGGGTAATATTGAAGAGGGCCGCGAGAAGATTGAACAGGCCTATATACACACCAAAAATACAGGCAGGCTTGAACTTCTTGCCAGGGTTATGCGCGAAAGAGCCATGGCATCCGGTGCAGCGGGCATGTACCAGCAGGCCACGGGAAGCTGGTATCAGTATGCCATGATTGCAGACAGCCTCAATTCAGAACACCGTAGGATGGCTCTTGAAGAAATGCAAGCTAAATTTGAATTACAGGACAAGCAGATTACCATAGCTTTTCAGGAATTACAGCTCCTCCGCGAAGGACGCAGAATCAGGTTCATTCTGATTTCTGGGTTAATGCTAATTATCCTTTTGAGCGCTAGTGCCGTTTTTTTGTACTTGTTCTGGAAACAGGGGCAGCAACTTAAGTCCGAGGTGAAGGAAAAGCAAAAAGCGCTGGCAGAAAACCAAATGCTGCTCAGAGAAATGCATCACCGCACCAAGAATAACCTGCAATTGCTCGACAGCATGCTCAGTATACAAATGCGCAGTGAAAACGGTGCTGAAGCCCGGCACGCTCTTAAAAACACCCGCGACAATATAAGTGCCATTACCCTGCTTCACCACCAGCTATATAAATCCGGTGATATCAGGAAAATCCCTTTACGGGAATTTATTATTGATCTGGTTAATTATTTCAATGATGCTTTTGCCCTAAAAAAACAGAACATCGAAGTAGTATGCCGGTGCAGCCATGTGCAGGTTGATATGGATACAGCCATTCCTCTAGGCCTCACCATCAATGAGCTGATGACCAACGCCATCAAACATGCATTTCCCGGGGATGACGGCGGCATTATTGAGCTCAACATCGATAAACAAGACAATCAGCTGCTGATTGAAGTCAAAGACAATGGAACCGGATTGCATAACAGTGCGGAAACCTCCGGTTCAGGTACTTCATTTTTAAAAATACTGGGGGTTAAACTCCGGTCACATCTTGAATACTTGCCTTCAGCTGAGGGCACAGTTGCTCGTATTACCATCCCCTTTGAAGAAGAACTGTCATGAAACTGAAGATTCTCATACTCGAAGATGATGCCATCGTGGCTGAGGACATTCGTCATTACCTGGCAGAGTTGGGGCATTGCCCTCTGGGTCCGGCATTTACAGTTAATGATGCCATAAAAATTTGTGACGGAGACCGGCCGGAAATGGCTCTGCTCGACATCAATTTGTCAGGCAGCAAAGATGGTATAGATTTCGCCCGCTGGCTGAGCGCAAACCTTCCTATTCCCGTCATATTCTTAACGGCCTATGCCGATATCTTTACGCTGGAAAAGGCCAAGGAAGTCCATCCGGAACACTATCTGATCAAGCCTTTTAACAAACAACAACTCAAGATTGCCATTGAACTGGCCGGGTATAATTATTACCATCCCAATTCTGAACAACAGCGCAATCTCAGATTCTTCCGTTTTAATCAGCAATTAGCTGAACCTTTAAGTGAGAGAGAACTGGATGTGCTTAAATGCCTGGACGACGGGTTTAATAACCGGCAAATTGCCGAAAAGCTGTTTGTCAGCGAAAACACTGTAAAAACCCACCTTAAGAATATTTTCATGAAAACGGACGCTCAAAGCCGGACTGAACTCATCAGTAAGATTCATCAAGTGTAAAAATCACTCATTCGGGTGATTTAAACATAAGCAATGGTCGGCAACTTTGCAGGTATACAATTGATACCATACCCCATTGCTCATGAAAATATTTATCTACATCGTTTTTGGAGTTGTACTGGTGGTAGTGGGATTGCTCAGCTACATCACGCTGGCTTTGCCCAATGTAGGCCCTGCTCCGGACCTTGTGATCCAGATAACCCCTGAAAAAGTGGAACGGGGGCAATACCTGGCCTGGCACGTAATGATGTGTGCCGATTGCCACTCTGTTCGCGATTTCAGCTTATTCTCAGGGCCGCCTACACCGGGCACTGAGTTCGTTGGCGGTGATATCTTCGACCAGTCCATGGGGTTCCCGGGCAAATTTGTTTCTGCGAACATTACTCCGGCCGGTATTGGCCACTGGACCGACGGCGAACTTTTCAGACTTATCACTACAGGCGTGCGCCCTGACGGTGAGCCCATTTTTCCGGTAATGCCTTACCATAACTACGGAAAACTGGATCCCGAAGACATCAAGTCCGTTATTGCCTACCTTCGCACCTTGTCACCCGTTGAGCAGTGGCATCCTCCTTCCAAAGCAGATTTCCCTTTCAATTTAATACTTCGCACCATACCCCAAAAAGCCGAACCCCGTCCTAAACCTCCGGTAAGTGACCGCACAGCGTATGGTGAATATGTGTTTATTGCTGCGGCCTGTGGCGAATGCCATACTAAATTTGACAAAGGCAGCTTTGTAGGCCCGCTTGGCGGAGGGGGACGGGAATTTGGCATGCCCGATGGCAGCATTCTTCGCTCCATGAACATTACCCCGCATGAAACGGGTATTGCGCATTACACCCGCGACTTGTTCATCGAACGATTTAAAACTTACACCGAACCCGATTACGAACTGGCCAAAGTAAAACCCGGTGACTTCCAGACTATCATGCCCTGGTATATGTATTCAGGCATGAATGAAGAAGACCTGGGTGCCATATACGATTACCTGATGACCCTTGAACCCTATGACAACCGGGTTGAAACGTATACTCCTCCTCAATAGAATGAGACCGGAGATCAGCATTGGTGGGATGTTTATTGATCACTTTTTGTGTTTTCAAGAGAGCTGCCGCCTTCGGCCAAAGTTGCCCTCTAATGAACATTCTATCAACAGGAGGAAAAAACCTTGTCAACCCCACGTATCTGAGAACAGACTTTTTATCAATTCAAAGCTTTTTAAACCAACTTTATTATGGACATTTTAACACGTTCTTCCAAACTTATCCTCATGCTGGCATTGTTCACTTTAACCTGGACAGCATGTACCAAAGACGATGATGACGAACCTACTCAAGATGAGATTATTGCTCAATTGCTCGATGAAGTAAGGGCAGCAACTTCTGCTTATCACAACATCGATGCCGCAATTAACGCCGGCTGGGCGGTGGACCTCAGCGGTTGTGTTGAGCACCCTGTACATGGTGGCATGGGACACCATTATGCCCGGTTGGAATATATCGACGGAAGAGTCAATCATCTGGAACCGCAAGTTTTGCTTTACGCCATGGATGCTAACCACCAAATGCAGTTTCTGGGCGTAGAGTACATTGTACCCTTTGATATTGTACCTGATGATGGAACTCCGCCCAATTTGTTTTTTCATGATTTTCACGCCAATCATCATTTAGGTATTTGGGCATTGCACGTATGGACTGAAAAAGACAACCCCAATGGCATATTTGAAGATTGGAACCCCACCGTTAACTGTGACAACTGGATAGGTTTCCTCCTCAATGAAGTACGCACACAGACAGCTGCCTTTCACGATTTTGATGCAGCAATGAGTGCCGGTTGGAACAATCCTTTGTCAGATTGTGTGGAGCACCCTACAGAAGGAGGCATGGGATATCATTACGGGCGCATGGAGTTTTTTGATGGAAGGGTTAATCATCTCGAGCCTCAGGTTCTGCTGTATAATAAAGATCAAAATGATGAGTGGGAGTTTCTGGGCGTAGAATACATCGTGCCGTTTACCATTCATCCTGCCGATGCCGATCCGCCAATGCTTTTTAACCAACACTTTCACCCTAATCCCAATCTTGATATTTGGGCACTGCATGTTTGGACCGAAAAGGACAACCCCAATGGTATTTTCTATGATTGGAACCCCAATGTAACCTGTGATTAATCGACTTATCTGAGTCTGTTCATTTTCTGATAAAAGTCAGCCGACTTTTACAGCTGAGAGGGCCGGTAGTGAAAACTGCTGCCCTCTTTTTATTCAGACTGAGTCGAACCGGCAAACTTGCATTGCCAGTTAATGGCAATCTGTTCATACCATAGTGCACCTTTGCCTTATCTTGCATGCATGGAAAATCAATTGATCTCCATCATCATGCCTGTTCGTAATGCGGCACGCTTCCTGCCTCTTACTTTACCATCTATTCTGGCGCAAACATTTAAAAACTGGGAGTTGATCGCTGTCAATGATCACAGCACAGACTTGAGTGAAGAAATTCTTAATCAGTTTGCAGTCGTTGATTTGCGGGTCAAAGTGCTAAACAATCCAGGCAATGGAATTATCAGTGCATTACAACACGCTTACAATCATGCTAAAGGGTCACTGATAACCCGGATGGATGCCGATGACCTGATGCCTCCTGTTAAACTGGAGCTGCTGAAAAAAGCCTTAACCCACAATCCGGATAAGTATGTCAGCACGGGTCTTGTCAAGGCATTCGGCGACCCGGAACCCTGCGGAAAAGGGTTTGCTCGTTATGCTGACAGACTCAATAAATTCTTGCTAAGCGCCGAACCATGGCTATACGTTTATGCTGATTGCCTGATACCTTCTCCCTGCTGGATGATGCATCGCTCTGCGTTCGAACGGATCGGTGCATTTAACGGAGAACAATATCCTGAAGATTACGAACTGTGTTTCCGCATGTATGCTGCCGGTTGCAGCATCGCTACAGTTCCGGCTATTTTACATCTTTGGCGCGATCATGGTATGAGGGTATCCCGTACCGGTGCGAACTATGCAGAACCTGAGTTTTTTGATCTTAAAGTCAGCCGTTTTCTTCAACTCGATTACGATAAGTCAAAGCCATTGGTCATTTTTGGCACCGGCCCAAAAGGAAAAAAGATGGTCAAATCCCTGCAAAACCAAGCACCCCACATTGCCTTTCATTGGATATCCAACACGGCTTCAAAATGGGGACATGCTATTTACGGTATAAAAATTCAGCCTGTTGAGGTGTTGAATGAATTGCCCGAAGCTGTAGTGCTGATGGTGAGCAGTGCCAGGTCAGCAAACGCGCCAGTCTTCATGGATCGCTGGTTAAAGCACCGCTGTTTGCTTTTTTGCTAAACGAGACCCATTTCCTGCTTCAAACCTTGAAGTACTGCTTCTTTTCTGGCTTTTCGTTTTTTGATTGCCGAAGGCGTAAAATAGTGATGGCTGTCCAAAAATTTTATCTGGATCATGTTCCAGCCATAATCGTCATTCACAATACCCATGTGCATCAGCTCCTGCTTGAGATAATTGGAAATTACCGGGAAGTCATCTCTGCCAAGATAATCCAGATCGGCATCGGCTATTATCTCTTCAAGTTTGGTATGAGGGGTCTGCGGAATTTTTGTAGCCATGATCATCCCATTTATCAGTTTGATCTCATAGGGTGAATACCCAAATGCAGGCAATACTTCTGTGGCAATAACACAGCTCTCTTTCTCATGCCCCGAGTACACATTTAAAAACCCGGTATCGTGAAACAGGGCTGCTGTTTTAAGCAAAGTTAGGGTCCCTTCATTATCTATACCTTCCTCCCGGGCCAGCACTTCGCACTGATCAATCACGTCCTGAGTATGCCAGGCAGAATGATACGTGAGATGTACGGATAACTCTCGCCGCAGCTTGTTCATCATATATTCATACGTAGCCGGGTAATTCATGGGATTTGAGGTGAGCCGTGTAAATGTACAAAATTATGTTTTATACCCGTACATACCTTTGATCTTTCATTAAGACCTGATCCATTGATTATGAAGACGCAAAAACATGGTCAAATCCACGATTGATCACTTTGGCTGAAGCCTCCAGTACCTCTTCTGTATGAGCTGAAGAGACAAACCCAACTTCATACCCCGAAGGCCCCAGATAAATGCCGTGATCGAGCAAAAATGCATGCAAAGTCTTAAAGTGCTCCATGCTTCCGGGATCGATCTGTGATGAGTTTGAAATTTTCTCCCTGCTGAAAGCTATCCAGAAAATTGAGCCTGCTCTCACAATACTTACAGGATAATTGTTCTGATCACAATGTGTCTGTAGCTTCAGAGTAAAAGCTGACGATCTCATGTCAAGGTTCTCATAAAATCCTTCACGCAGCAGAACTTTCAACGTAGCCAATCCTGCTGCCATGGCAACCGGATTTTCTGACAATGTTCCGGCCTGGTACACCGGCCCCACAGGAGCTACATGCTCCATGATCCCGCGACTTGCCGCATAAGCACCAACAGGCATACCGCCACCAATGATCTTCCCGAAAGTAAGTATGTCTGGCTGAATCCCATACTGGCCGGCTGCACCTTCAAAACCTACCCTGAAACCGGATATCACTTCATCAAAAATGAGCAGAATGCCATGCTCCGTACATTTTTTGCGCAAATGCATCAAAAAATCACGGCGCTGCAACAGTAATCCGTTGTTGGCAGGTATAGGTTCAATGATCACACAGGCCAGATCGTCGGCATACTGACTTAAAGCCTCATCCAGGGCATCTTCGTGATCTAGCGGGAGTACCAGGGTATCTGCTGCCACGGCATCGGGTATTCCGGCTGATGTACTGGTACCTAGGGTAACCAACCCTGACCCGGCTTTCACCAGCAATCCATCTACATGGCCGTGATAGCAACCCTCAAATTTCAGTATCTTGTTCTTTCCCGTAACTCCCCGGGCCAGCCGGATAGCTGACATCACTGCTTCTGTCCCTGAACTCACAAAGCGGATCATTTCAATGTACCGATGGTGGTCCAGAATCAACTCACCAATTTCGTTGCCTAGTCTTCCGGGAGTTCCGAATGACATTCCACGGGCTACGGTTTTTTGCACTTCTTCCACCACCTCAGGATGAGCATGCCCAAGTATCAGCGGCCCCCACGAGCAGCAAAAATCAGTGAACTGGTTGCCATCGGCATCGTACATATAACATCCCGCTCCACGCTCAATAAACAATGGCGGCCCGTACACCGATTTAAATGCCCGCACCGGCGAGTGAACTCCTCCCGGGAACATGGTTTTGGCTTTTTCAAACAAGGCCGAAGATTTTTCGCGTACTATCATTTTGTTTTTCTGTGCTTTCTTAAATATTGATTAAGCCCGGGTGTAACCTCCGGGTGTCCAAATTTGATCACAACCCTTTAGCCTTGGATTCATTCCACAAAACATCCATGGAATCGAGATCCATGTTCCTCAATGGAATGCTTGCATGCTGTTCAATATACTCAAACCGGCGTTTGAATTTGATGTTCGTTCTTTCCAGTGCCGTTTCCGGATCAACCTTAATAAAGCGGGCATAATTGACCAGTGCAAAAAGCAGGTCCCCAAATTCATCCTCAATACTTTGTTGTGACTCATTTCGTTCCACTGCTTCCTTGAGTTCGTTCATTTCTTCCTCAACTTTGCGCCAAACATCTGCTGTTTCCTCCCATTCAAAACCAACCTGTGCAGTTTTCTCCTGCATACGGTGAGCTTTTATGAGGGCCGGCAATCCTTCAGGCACTCCAGACAAAAGTGCCTTGTTGCGTTCGGCCATTTTGATCTGCTCCCAGTTCCGCTTTACGTCTTCCTCTCCTTCCACCTGGGTATCCCCGTAAATATGCGGATGCCTGCGGATGAGCTTTTCACACAACTCCTGAATCAGTGAAGCAATATCAAAGGCTTTCTTCTCTTCTGCTATCCGGGCATAAAACACCACATGCAGAATGAGATCACCCAATTCCTCGCTGATCTCCTTCATGTCGCTTTTAAGTATGGCACCGGCCAGTTCATAGGTCTCTTCAATGGTCAGATTCCGCAGACTCTCCATGGTCTGCTTTCTGTCCCACGGACATTTTTCACGCAACTCATCCATAATGGTGAGCAGCCTGCCGAAGGCTTCTTTTTTATCGCTGATACTGTGCATAGGTCAGAGGGTTACGGCGCTAAAGTAGCGCCAAAAAACTGTTATCACACATAATTGTTATACTTTTGTAAAAATTGCTAAACATGGAATTTCTCTATACTGCCCTCATCATATTCGTGATTGTTGGCGCTTCATTTATCCTGATTAATCTTCGCAACGTAGTTACCGGCAAAGAGTTTCGCGGCACCTGCAGTACCAATAATCCCATGCTGAAAAATGAGATCGGCGAATGTACGGTTTGTGGCAAATCAGCCGATGAAACAGAATGCCAACTTCCTGAGCCCGGCAAAGCTTCCTGACACAGCTATTGAACCAGCAAAGCTTTCATCCCTTCTGTGTGCTTCAGCTCATAAGCACCGGCCTCGCCTCCCAAAATAAACAATGCTTCAACACCGTCCAGTGAGTTGATAACATCTGCTGCAGCAGGGTAATGGGTTACCCTGCTGCAGCAGATGTTATCAAC
>JBJHCA010000082.1:0-13440 GCA_050485785.1 Saprospiraceae bacterium
GGTAACCCCTGCTGAACGTCTTCCCCTTTTACATTGAGATAAATTTGGCTACAGCGTAGCCAAACATTTATAGCCCTGAGCGTAGCTCAGGGCTATAAAAACAAACAATCGCCGGCTTGGCGGATTTTTTGTAAACCCCGCATGCATATTGATGGCAATGACAAACACAAAAAATGTGACAAGCCTTAAACCACATTTGCCAGGGCTACAAATCCCGCAACCGGAAAACAACTACAGTGTTCGTACCGTTTTTTCTGTAACCAAATACCCTAAACCATGGAACGTACCACGCAGAGCAGCCAATTTGGCAATGGCTTTCAAACCACCCACCAACAGCCGGTTTCCCCGGAAGAACAACGCAAAGCCCAGCTCGTTGACCAACTCCGGAACAGCATAGCTTCACTGCAACCTGTATCCGTAATCATCGAAGCATTGCGGGAGGTACTCAGCGACAAAGAAGTCCAGCGCGATCTGGCACGCGTGGGACTCACCGTGGGGCTCGGCTATCTGCTCAGCCTGGCCGGCGGCAAACGCCGCAGCTTCCGCAATTACATTATTACCCTGGTGCTGGTCAATGTAGTAACCGCACTCATTATAGAGCATTTTCCCCGCCTCACTCACCTGATCAAAGAAAAGATTGAACTTTGATCAACACACAATGAACGGTCAGGCGATAAGCATAGCAAGCCGGCATTAACCGGATATGGTCAGCGTTTAAACTGAGTGCGTACGGCCAGCATGTATTTTCGCAGTTCATCCTTCACCACAGGTGCCAGTATCACCAAGCCGATAATGTTGGGAAACACCATGGCAAAGATCATGGCATCGGAAAAATCTATCACAGCTCCCAAACTGGCCGAAGAACCAATAACGATAAACACCAGAAACAACACCTTGTAAGTAAGGTCTACCATTCTGCTTTTGCCAAACAGATACTTCCACGACTGCAGGCCGTAATACGACCACGAAAGCATGGTACTGAAGGCGAATAGCACAATAGCTATGGTCAATATGTAGCTGAAACCGGGAATCGACTGGTCAAATGCCATGGTGGTGATCTCCACACCGCCAATGCCGTTGCTTGTCATGTAAGTGCCGGTAACTATGATCACCAGGGCCGTCATGGTACATATTACCACGGTATCGATAAATGGCTCCAGCAGGGCCACTATACCCTCACTGGCTGAATAGCGCGTTTTTACGGCTGAATGGGCAATGGCTGCCGAGCCCACACCGGCCTCATTACTGAAGGCAGCACGTTGAAATCCATAAAACAGCACGCCGATAAAACCGCCAAAGCCGGCTTCCAGTGAAAATGCTGATGAAAAAATGAGGCCGATGGCACCGGGAAGTGCGCTGAAGTTGGCCAAAAGGATGATCATCGCAGCACCTACATAGAGCAGTGCCATAAAGGGAATAACCCGGGCGGTTACTTTTCCGATTCTCTTAATACCGCCTATGATCACAATGGCCACAATAATGGCTACTATGGTTCCAAACGCAAAACCGGCGTATCCGGTGGTAATGCCAAATTGCGCATTAAACTGTTCGGCAGCCTGATTGGCCTGAAACATATTGCCGCCCCCGAAAGAACCGCCTACGCACATGACTGCAAAAAACACCGCCAGAATTTTCCCGGCCGTGACCCAGCCACGCTCACCCAGGCCTTTGGTCAGGTAATACATGGGGCCGCCATGCACTACGCCATCTTTGTCCACATCGCGGTATTTTACACCCAGTGTACATTCCACAAACTTTGTGGACATGCCCAGCAGTCCTGCCACCACCATCCAGAAAGTAGCTCCCGGCCCGCCCAGGGTAATGGCAATGGCTACCCCGGCTATATTGCCCAGGCCCACCGTAGCGGATAGTGCTGCGGTAAGCGCTTGAAAATGGCTTACTTCTCCCTGTCTGCCTTCATCTTTTATGGTATCTACAATATCGCCGGTATCGGTGGTATGCACCTCTATTTTTTCTTTGGCCGGCGGTGGGGGAGGACCCAGATAGTTGGGATTTTCCGTCACAAAATCGTATTTGCCCTGTACTACTTTGGTTGCCAGGCCAAATCCCTTGAGGTTGATAAAACTGAAATACAGGGTAAAATACAGTGCTCCGGCTATCAGGATCAGCAATACAATGGGCATGTTGATCTCGGTACCAGGCAATCGGATGGAGTAAAAAACGATAGCCGTCACCAGTTCGGTAGCCGGTTCTACCCATGCATTGATCCGCTCGTCAAGCGTTAACTCTTCAGCTTGCTGTGCCTTTAGCCAATACGGCATGGAAAGCAGTACGGCAATAATGCCGGAGATTTTTTTGTAGAATGGGTTCATAGTCTAATCGGATGTTGGTTGTATTTATGATTACAGCCCGGGGCCAATTGCCGGAACAAGCCCAAAATTAAATATTCTGCCGTAGTATCCAAGTTAAAATAAAGCGGACACCGAACTGTCTGTCATATCCTGTCTGTTTGGTGTTTTCAGTTCCGGGCGATTTTGACGTCACTGCACAGGCACACTGCTGGTAGAGCGATATGCGGTAAGCAAAACTATACAGGCACCCTTCCCCCTGTGTTTCAGGAAAGTGAAGGTGCCTGCACAAAAAGTGATCAAAAAATATGACCCCAAGCTCGATACGGGAACCTACTGCCCGTCTTCCCAGATAAAGTAAATGCGGGTGAGGAAATCCTGTGGTGAATGACCGCTGCCCTCCGACTGAATGTATTCTTCCACGGCAACAAAATTCTCCGTCAGTTCATGCATGCGCATGTATTCCATCATCTTATCATAGCTTTCTTCCAGGGTATCATAAGGTCCTTTGTGATCTATAAAAAAACCGTGTCCGGTCATGTGTACCAGCTCCAGTTCAAGGGACTCATCGACATTGGCCACGGGGATGGCTACCGCCATTTGGGTGGTGCGGGTATCTTCGTCCCAGGTATAGTAAAGGCTGGCGGGATATCCGTTCATGCTCAGGCCGTGGCTGCCGGCTTCCTCCGCCAGTTGTGCCATGGCAGCAGGAATAAAGTCTGATATTTCGTCCATACTCAGTTCGGCGGTGTGTACCAGATAGGTGCGCTCAAACTGGTCACTCACGCGAATGGAGCCGGTGGTACTTTGCGTGGCATGGATGGATTCCACGCGCTCTTTGAGATTTTGCAGGCCTTTCTCGTAATCAGCGCCAATGCGTGCTTCCATGTTCATAAACAGGCCCATCACGTTAAAGGGTCGTGACATATTGCCATGCATGCCCCAGGTAACCTTGGTTTCGCCGGTTTCAAGAGACTCAAACTCGTAGTACGTACTGTTTTCAGAGGCAAAGGGCTCGGTGAAAATCAAGCTGATGTCAACCCTGTCATCAGTCCGCGACACTATTTCCTGGCTTCCCTTGCCGGAAACATCGCCGCCGTCCCAGCGGTAAATGGTGCCTACTTCTCCGTCTTCGCCATCAATAGTGATGATCATGTCCGGATCCAGTTCACTCCAGGGGCTCCATTCCTGAAAGTGCCTGAACTTAACCGTGTGCTCAGTGACCAGAGTACGTGGTGCTTCAATGTTGATGGATCGCTCTAC
This sequence comes from Saprospiraceae bacterium, assembly GCA_050485785.1. Lineage (GTDB taxonomy): Bacteria > Bacteroidota > Bacteroidia > Chitinophagales > Saprospiraceae > JBJHCA01. The sequence goes on from JBJHCA010000082.1 coordinate 3,573, forward strand.
GTGAAAACTTGTAGGCAGTAAAAACGTTAGTAATGCTACCAGCAGAACTAATACCAACAGGACCAGTCCGATAATTTTTAGAATTTTCATAATCAGGGGTTTTAGTTTGGACGCGCAATTTAACACCAATTTTTACACATAAAAAATACTTTGGTGCAATTGATAACATTTTGAGGTTCATAATTTTCGGCTTAGGTTGAAAGTTTGCTATGTTCAATCTGCATTCCACGATAAAAAAAAGATAAGTTTTATGTTTTCATCCATCCGATTTAGCTCCGTTCTGTTTTTTGTGTTCTCAGCCATGCTGCTTTTAGTTGCCTCATGTTCGTCCGACGAAGAGCGCAAGAAGAAGATTCAGGGCGAATGGCGCGGTGTGTCATGGGTCATTGACGAATCTTCTTACGAATATAGTGTTGACGGTGTGATGTTCTCTTTTTCCGATGACGGCTACTACCATGCCACCCTGGGTGAACATGCCGAAGCGGGTACCTACCGTTTCAGAGGTCAGAATTTGCTGACCCGCGCCGAGGGAATGTCTGAAATGGGTGTGCGTATTTTGCGCTTTGAAACCGATACACTGGTTTTACACATGAATCGCAGTGGTCAGCTCGAAACGCTCACTTTGGCAAGAAGTCTTGGCATCGAGTAAGCTATCGGGACTCTCAACTTTTTCATGTCAGTTGCCGGTTTCCGGATCATCCTGACCCGGCTTTTCTTGGTGTTGTACCCATTCGGATGACCCGGCCATCATGGTGCCGCGGATGAGCAATCTGTTATTCAATGGCTTGATCAATGCAAGATTAAATTCAGATCAAATTTTTGTTAAATTTGACCGCATAAAATGATCTGCATGCTCGAAGAGCTCGAAATTTGGCGTCTGCTGGCCGGTCTGGGCATATTCCTGTTTGGTATGCACATGCTGGAGGAATCTATAGAAAAGCTTTCGGGACGGGCCTTTAAGCGACTGATCAGAACATATACCCAAACGCGTTTACGGGCAATTTTAAGCGGAACCGTAGCTACAGCCGTACTGCAAAGCAGTTCAGCTGTGGCTTTAATGGTACTGGCATTTACCGGTGCCGGTATCATTAGCCTGAGTAATGCCATGGGGGCTATAATCGGCTCCAATCTGGGTACTACATTCAAAGCCTGGATCGTAGCCGGGATGGGATTTAGAATGAACATTGAGGCACTGGCCCTTCCTCTGATCGCACTGGGTGGCCTGGGCATTATTTTTTTCAGCAAATCGCAGGCATGGACGTCCACGGCCAAGCTGATTGCTGGCCTGGGTTTTTTGTTCATGGGCCTCGATTACATGAAAAGCTCCGTTGATGGTATTACCACCACTATGGATGTGGCGGCATGGGCCCATTGGCCGGCCATATTTTTCCTGTTGCTGGGCCTGGTGCTCACCGCCATCACACAAAGCAGTTCAGCCTCGCTGGTTATCGTACTTTCGGGTTTGTACAGCGGCATTATCGACCTGGCTCCGGCATGTGCATTTGTGATTGGCGCTAATGTAGGAACAACCTTTACAGTGTGGTTAGGCTCGCTGGGCGGTGGGGCAGTCAAAAAGCAGGTGGCACTGAGCCATATTACCTTCAATTGGGTAACTGCCGTGCTTATGTTTCTGCTGTTGAATGTTTCCCTGGCTTTACTCGACCGTTTTTTTGGCATTTACAGTGATCCGGTACTTGGGTTGGCTGTGTTTCACACTTTTTTTAATGTTTGTGGTATCATTTTGTTTTTCCCCTTGCTGGGCTATCTGGGTCAGTTCACCCGCTGGGTTTTTCCCGACCAGGCCGACATTGTGAGCAGATATATCCACCATACCGATCCCGCAGTGCCCGAGGCAGCTGTAGCAGCCATTCAGCATGAAGGGCTTCACCTGGCCGGAATGGTGATGCAATACAACAATAGAACCGTGGGGCTCAGGTACAGTATCGATTTTAACGAGCACATGAAGCAAACAGCCGGCAAGCAGCTCACCACCGACGCCCTGTACATCCGCATTAAAGTGCTGAAAGGGCAGATCTTTGATCTCAGCCACAGGATTCAGCAACATTCTGTACCCAAGCCCGATGCAGCAAGAATGAACCACTACCTGATGGGTATACGCTTACTGTTGTTCAGCGCTAAAATGATGAAGGACATTAAGCACGATTTCGACGATTTCAGCCAGCGGGAGGAGGAAATTTTTGATGAGATCATCATGCATTTCAGGTTGCGGCAGGAGAGGATCAACCGCATGTTGCGCAATTATTTTGAACAGCCTCCCGACCACAGGAAGGTTTTTGATGCAGCCAATGTGTTTCTGGAATCCGAAGAACGTGAGTTCATCCGCTACTATTCCGACAAAGCGCTTTCCATGAAAATTGACCCTGCCTCGTTTTCCACCTTAATGATCGTCAACAAAGTGTATACCTCATCGCAGCGCAACCTGATCAATGGCATTGCTGAAATGGAGCATGCTGAGCCCGACTGGGCCATGGAAAATGATGAAGAGCTTTTGCCGGAATCCATGGAGCCTATGTAGGGGCATGCAAAAACTGCTAACTTTGCCCACAAAATGATATCTATGAACAACCCTAATCTGGAACAACGCGTAATGCAAGCACTCAAACAGGCGATGAAAGATAAAGATCAGGCAGCATTGCGCAGCTTGCGGGCCATAAAAAGTGCCATATTGCTGGCTAAAACCGATGGCAGTGGCAAGGAACTGGATGCTGAACGCGAGATCAAGATCCTTCAGAAACTGGTGAAGCAGCGCAAGGAATCGCTGAGTATATATGAAACACAGCAGAGAGAAGATCTGGCTCAAACCGAACGCGAGGAAATTGCCGTGATTGAAGCCTTTCTGCCTGCGCAGCTGAGCGATGATGAATTGCGCATAAAGCTTCAGGAGCTGGTCAGTAAAAGTGGTGTAACCGGTAAGGCTGCCATGGGCAAAGTGATGGGCATGGCCATGCAGGAGCTTGCCGGCATGGCAGACGGCAAGAGAATTTCTTCTATGCTGAAGGATATGCTCTGATACACTCCATGATCCCTACCATACAACATATCCCTGTCGGCTCCCCAAAAACGGTTTTTTTACCTCAACCGGCCTGCAAGCCGGGCATTGATCCGGGAAGCCGCATTCATGTCGGAAATAAAAGTCCTTTTCAGCACGTGCTGATGATTGACAATTTCGATTCGTTTACTTACAATCTGGTGCATTGTTTCAGGGCAGCGGGCATGCATTGCACCGTTCTTCGCAACGATGACCCATCCATTGCTTCACCTGATGTGCTTTCAGGTTGCGATCTTGCTGTCATTTCGCCAGGCCCTGCAACTCCTTCTGATGCTGGTTTACTGATGCAGTTTTGCCGAAATCTGCCCCCCGGCATGCCGGTATTGGGAATTTGTTTGGGTATGCAGGCACTGGGAATGGCTGACGGGGCTAAACTTTGCAGGGCACCTGTGCCGGTACACGGCAAAGTGAGTATGCTCCAATGCATTCAACATCAGGTGTTTAAAGGATTGCCTGAAAAGATTGCTGCCATGCGCTATCATTCGCTTATGTTAAATTTTGAAAATGCGTCAAATTGGGATATCATTGCTTTGGCTAATGACGACGTACCCATGATGTGTGAACATCGCCTGAGGCCGTGGCTGGGCATGCAATTCCACCCGGAAAGCGTACTCACCCGTTACGGCCCTGCATTGCTTCACAACAGCCTGGAGTACCTGGCTTGGAGAACAGTCGATAAATAAGGCATTTGCTTGAATTATTTTTTAATTTTGCAGGCGCCGACATGTAAACCAGCGAAATTTCACTTACCCCAATTTTTTATGTGCGCAATGAAATGACACCTCGCAATGAAGCACGAAATTAAAGAAGAAGGAAAGTTTCGATACCTGGAAACAGGTAAATCTTCTGATAAGGAAGTTCTCTTGCTACTCCATGGATTATTTGGAGCTTTGAGCAACTTTGAAGGGATATTGAAGCATTTTTCGGGACAATACAATGTGGTGGTTCCTATACTGCCCATGTTTGAAATGCCCATTCGCGAAGTTTCGGTTTCCGGACTCGTAGAATACGTTACCGAATTTGTAGAGTTCAAAGGATATCCTCATGTGCATGTTCTGGGCAACTCACTGGGCGGCCATATTGCATTACTTTACGTGCTTGAGCAGCCTGACAAGGTAAAGTCAGTAATCCTGACCGGCAGTTCGGGATTGTTTGAAAGTGCATTCGGTTCCACTTTTCCCAAACGGGGCGATTACGAATACATCAAGCGCAAAACAGAGGATACATTTTACGACCCGGAAACTGCCAGTGAAGAGCTGATAGACGAAGTGTATGACATTGTGAATGACCGCAACAAAGCCATGCGGGTTCTGGCCACGGCCAAATCCGCCGTAAGGCATAACCTGGGTGATAAGCTTCATGCCATCAAGGCACCCACGCTGTTGCTGTGGGGAAAACAGGACAAAGTAACTCCGCCGTTTGTCGGTGAAAAGTTCCATGAGCTGATCGAAAATTCAGAGCTGGTGTTTGTGGATCATTGTGGCCATGCACCTATGATGGAGAGGCCCGATGAATTCAACAGACACCTCGAGGATTTTCTGAACAGATTGTCCTGATCTGAAATGATTGCCTGAGCAGCTGATTCACATGCCGGGATATTTTGCAGATCGGGGTTTTAGCGAATGCCGGTACAACGTATTGGCATTTTAATGCGTTACACTATAACACGATTGACCATTATGCGGGCCCGACAACTTACTTCATCTGTTATTCCTCCATTGAAAACATCCGACAGCGGACGCAAAGCGCTGGTGTGGATGCAGGAATTTCAGGTGCGTCACATGCCTATTGTGAATAACAAACAGTTTCTGGGCCTCATCAGTGAAGAGGATATACTCGATTTTAACCAGGCTGATGAAGCCATCGGGTCTCATCCGCTTTCCCTGGTGAAGACTTCCATTGATCCCGACGAGCATATTTTTGAAGCCATCAAGAAACTGGCCAACGGAAAGTATTCCATTCTGCCGGTGGTTGATAAGGAGGGCGAGTACCAGGGGGTAATTACCCATGAGAGCTTGCTCCTGTATTTCGCATCTTTAACCTCCATTATTGATCCGGGCGGCATTGTGGTACTGGAAGTATCGCGCCGCGATTATCTGCTCAGCGAAATTGCCCGTATTGTTGAAAGCTGCAATGCCAATGTGATCAGTTCTTTTGTGAGCTCAGTTCCGGAATCCGATTTGCTCGAAGTAACCGTTAAAGTCAATGTTTCTGATCTTTCAGCCATTAAAGCTGCCTTCAATCGCTTCGAGTACCGCGTGATGGCCTCATTCCAGGAAACCATGTACTACAACAATCTGAAAGAGCGATACGACGCCCTCATGAATTTTTTAGATATCTGATCCGGCAACCTCTCCACGTCCTCCCCTCCGCGTCCTTTGCGCTTTTGCGAGAAACAAATCCACCCTTCAGGGGGCCGCACATTGGCATTCCATTTTTAATGATCGCCAGCTAATTTTAACGTAAAGGGCGACGGGTTCTGGTGTGTAATTCAGAGGCAATCAGTGAAGCTTTGGTTTTTGATTTAAGCGTCAGATGAATTTGCCTTTTTGTTTTACCGCAAGGAGCACCGATGTCACAATCCCGTACCAAAGCTTATCTTTGCGCCTTATTTTAACACGATTTTCAAATGCAGGATGACAGTTTTAAGCAGTTGGTAGCCCATTGCAAAGAGTACGGCTTTATATACCCCTCAAGCGAAATTTACGATGGACTGAGTGCCGTATATGACTTTGGCCCATACGGAGCGCAGCTCAAAAGAAACATACAGCAGTATTGGTGGAGTGCCATGACCCTGATGCACGATAACATCGTAGGCCTGGACTCAGCCATATTTATGCATCCTAAAATTTGGAAAGCCTCCGGACACGTGGATGCTTTTAACGATCCGCTCATCGACAACAAAGACTCCAAGAAGCGCTACCGGGCCGATGTGTTGCTTGAAGACTACATAGCCAAAATAGCAGCCAAAGTTGACAAAGAACTGGACAAGGCCGCCAGGCGATTCGGCGAACAATTTGATGCGGCCATGTATCGCGAAACCAATCCACGAGTAAGCGGATACCTGGCTGAGATCGATGCCATTGAAACCAGAATGGCCCATGCCATGACCCATGGCAATATGGAAGCATTAAAGGAATTGATCGACGAGCTCAATATTGTTTGTCCGGTAAGCGGTACTAAAAACTGGAGCGAAGTAAGGCAGTTCAACCTGATGTTCAACACTCAGCTCGGAAACATTGCCGGCGAAGAAGGCAAACTCTATCTGCGCCCGGAAACTGCCCAGGGCATTTTCGTCAACTTCCTGAACGTACAAAAAACCACCCGGCAAAAGCTGCCATTTGGCATTGCGCAAATAGGCAAAGCATTCCGCAATGAAATCGTGGCACGTCAGTTCATTTTCCGCATGCGGGAGTTTGAACAAATGGAAATGCAGTACTTCGTTAAACCCGGCGAGGAGCTGAGTTTTTACGAATACTGGAAAAAAGCTCGCATGCAGTGGCATTTGGCCATTGGAACCAATCCTTCAAAACTGAGATTCCACGATCATTCCAATCTGGCACACTATGCCAATGCCGCAGTAGATATACAGTTCGAATTCCCTTTCGGATTCAAGGAACTGGAAGGCATCCACTCCCGAACTGATTTTGACCTGAAAGCCCATCAGGACCTGAGCGGAAAAAAACTGCAGTACTTCGACCCCGAAAGCAATACCAGCTTTATACCCTATGTGGTGGAAACCTCCATAGGCAGCGACAGAATGATACTGGCCCTGCTGAGTGATGCTCTGCGTACCGAGGAAGTACCCGATGCCACCGGTAAAGACGCAACCCGAGTTGTGTTAAAACTGCATCCCGCATTGGCACCGGTAAAATGCGCAGTGCTGCCCTTGCTTAAAAACAAAGAAGCACTCACTGATAAAGCCCGCGAGATATTTGATGACCTCAAATTCAGCATGTCCTGCCAGTATGACGAAAAGGATGCCATTGGCAGACGCTACCGCCGGCAGGACGCTATAGGAACACCGTTCTGCGTAACGGTGGATTTCGAAACCTTGAATGACAATACGGTTACCCTTCGGTCAAGAGATTCCCTGGAACAAATCCGGCTTCCCATAAATGAGCTAAAATCAGCCATTTTAGAACAAACTGATATGAAAATACTCCTTGAACAGTGCAAAGTGTAAAAATTTTTATAATTTGGTGCATGGCCATCAACCCGTCATTCACCTGCATTGTTGCCGGAGCAATGTTAGCTGCCTTCTTTCAACCCAGGAGAGGCGTGCTCAAATGACTGCCGGATTGATTTGGCCGACGAAGATTTTTTGTGATTATTATACATAGCTCTTTGTTGATGAAGAGAACGCTGTACATCTTACCCATTGCTGCATTGTTGCTATCAGCTTGTTTGAAGCGCGAGCCGGTAAACCCTGCCGATCATAGCCAGCAGGCAGGCCTGCAAACCTTAAGGGTGGAAGTTGCACTTTGTCAACCCGCTGCTGATCCCTATTGCCAGCACACAACACCGGTTTTTCAGGCTGCAGTGGCTTTGTATGCCAGCCTGCAGAGTTATGACAATGGCGATGAAGCCATTCGTCAAGGGGCTACCGATGCCGGTGGCGTAGCCGTTTTCAGCGGCCTTGATGGCTTCCGTTATTATGCAGTAATTTCTTCAGGTCAGCATTTTACGGAAGAGTCAGTAAGCATACCTCCCGCAGGAGTAGGCAATCTACGCATAGTACTCATTGAATAACTCTATGGTACAGGCCACTCATCAGCCCGCTGACCGATTCTTACGTCATATGGCACTCACCGGTCCCGAACCAATGCTGTTCAATGTACATCGTGCCTCCGGTATATACCTGTACGACGCTGAAGGGAAAGCCTACATCGATGGTATTTCAGGTATTGGCGTCAGCAATGCAGGCCATGGTAATAAGGCTGTAGTGGAAGCCATCCGGGAACAGGCAGCTGCGTATTTGCACACTATGGTGTACGGTGAACACATACAGCAGGTACAGGTAAACTATGCTGAAGCTCTGTTGGAGGAATTGGGTGAAGGATTTGAAAAGATTTACTTTGTGAATTCCGGTGCTGAGGCCATTGAAGGGGTAATGAAACTGGCCAAGCGATATACGGGCCGGGGAAAAATTGTTGCCTGCAAGCACGCTTACCACGGATCTACCCAGGGAGCAGCCAGTTTGATGTACAGCAAAATATTCAAGGAACCATTTGCTCCCTTCCTACCGGGAATCAGACACATTACCTACAACCACAAGGAAGACCTGTCTGAGATAGATGAAGACACAGCATGCGTGATCATGGAGCCGGTACAGGCAGAAGCCGGAGTAGTTCTTCCTGTAGACGGATATCTCGAAGCCGTAAGAAAGCGCTGCGATGAAACCGGCAGCCTTCTGGTGTTTGATGAGATTCAGACCGGCATAGGACGCACCGGAACTATGTTTGCCTTCAGACAGTGGGGTGTAACACCCGACGTGATTGCACTGGGGAAAGCCCTGGGTGGCGGTTTGCCGCTTGGAGCATTTGCTGCCAGGGCTCAAATTATGGATGTACTGAGTTATAATCCCGCTTTGGGACATATTACCACTTTTGGCGGCAACCCTGTATGCTGTGCGGCGGGTATGGCAGCCATGCAACAAGTGCAACAAAGGCTTTCCCAACAAAAAGCTATCAAAAATAATGTTCAGCGCAATGTCAGCCACATCAGCTACATTCCCAATGCTTCCGAATTCATCGATCATGCTGCGGTAACAGCTGTTCGGCAGGCCGGTTATCTGATCGGTGTGCAGTTGCCATCTGCTGATTGGGTGTTGAAAGCAGTAGCTGAAGCGCGAAACAAGGGTCTGCTGGTAGATTGGTTTTTATTCAACCCGTCTGCAGTCAGAATTGCCCCGCCTCTGGTGATAACCGATGATGAGCTGATTGGCCTTTATCAAATTTTAAACCGTGCCATACAACATGTATCTGAGCGGCATAGCTAAAGCTTGTAAGCTGGTTCCGGGTTTGGCAATTCTTTGGGTGCTTGGCATGCTGGGTGCTTGCCGAAAATCACCCCCTGAGTTGGTGTACGAGTATTTATCCCCGGGTACGGCCTACGATATCCAAAGCCTGCTCTTTCTTTCGCCGGACTCCATGCTGATTTGCGGAGGTGACCGCTTCAGGCACGGGTTTATTGGCATGTCAACAGATGGAGGGACAACGTGGAGCATTGATTCCATTGCCAACAAGGAACTGTACCACCTGATCAGCAGACCCAATGGCAGGGTGGCAGCATTGGGCTATGATGGCTACTTTTACGAAACAGCCGATTTTGAAACCTGGCATTTTTACCGCCTGCCTGAATGGGATGCACTCTATCATGCTGCAGTATTGCCGGATAACCACTTAATTGCCGTGGGAGGCGGTGTTTTTGCGGATGGCATTGCCTTGCGGATGACACCTTATCACCAACTGGATGCATTGTACAAAGGCTTTGATTTTACGCTCAAGGCAGTAGCCCACGTTGAAGGTGACAGGCTGATTGTTGTCGGATTTGGTGCGGTAATGCTGAGTCAGGACGGTGGAATGACCTGGGAACTTCAGGATATCGGAGGCGATTTTTTTCAGTGTATTCATTTCCCAACATCAGAAACGGGGTATATGGCCGGTGCCACCGGAAGTATTCTCAAATCCACTGACGGCGGACTGAGTTGGAACAAAATACGCAATGCCAACAATCCCCTGGTGAGCAATGCCGATTTCAGGGATATGGTGTTTACCTCAGAACTAACGGGATATC
>JBJHCA010000082.1:13450-13772 GCA_050485785.1 Saprospiraceae bacterium
GCAACGGGTTGTTATGGATAACCCGGGACGGAGGTAAAAGCTGGCATCAGTACACCCTGGGCAGTTACAACTTTCGATCTATCCGTATTACGGGTCAGTACGGCTTTATTACCGGCGAAGGGGGTATATTGATTAGATTCAGGGTTTAAGGCTGCAACGGACCTGCCATTGGTACCACGCCGGGGCATAAAAGTTTTTTTGAGAATAGCATTGTTTAAGCAAAGTTGCCCGTATATTTGCACACCCATCCAGGCCCGGGTGGCGAAATTGGTAGACGCGTGCGTTTCAGGGGCGTATGTTGGTAACAACGTGGGGGTTCGAG
>JBJHCA010000083.1:0-13751 GCA_050485785.1 Saprospiraceae bacterium
CAATTCCGAAGGGAATGCATAATTATCAACCTCCGGCCATATCACCGGCCCATCACTCCACCACACCCAGCCTGCCGCGATACAAATGCCCGCTTTCGCCGTAGAGCACAGTGATGTATATGCCGGCAGGCAGCGATGCAATGCTCATGGTGTTGATGCCCTCAGCAGCCTTGCCATGATCCAGTACCCGACGGCCACTGAGATCGTATACGTACAGGCGGCCCGGCTCAGGGGCATGCACCTGTACGGTGGTGCCTGCGGGGTTGGGCACCATGACCAACTCCCCGGCACGGCTTTCGATCTTTTCAGGCTCTTGTGTACTTACCTCCGTGGCACAGTAATCATAAGGGCGACCCAGCGTATCGCAGGGGCTGCCCTCCAATGCGCCAAGGCAGAAATTGGCGAAGTTAGGGGCTGGCGGCATTACCCTTAGTGGCAATTCCAGGGAATTCTCTTCAAATCCTGCGGCAACACCTGCCTCGTCTGGATTATGTATTACATGAAAATACTCAGAAGAACCTAAAGTTCTGATATAAATTTTTCGATCCGGTCCCAGGACACCTCCTCTTGCAGCATTTTGATTCAGTGGAGGGTTGTAAGGCAGTATATTCCCTATTTCTACCCTGCTTTGTATAATATCCGAACTTTCTAAATCATACTGATATACTGGTCCGTAATACGAATATGCATATAAATAACGGTTTTCGTGTGCTACAATACAACCAGCAGCCATAATTCCCCCAGCACTACTATTCTCCAGTGTAGAGTCTGTTAAATAAGGAACCAATAAACCAATACAACGATCGAAGCCCATAATAGCCAATTGGTTCGCATTTGATCCAAACCCTGTATTTCCGACACTGATGAATAAACTTCCACTTTGATCATAACAATTTTGTCCTCTGTGAGCTGCTTTAAGTGGTTCTTCAAACTCATGGAAGGCCCAGGGTTCAAGCCCTTGTGGACTAAGCAAATAAATGTACATTCCGGTTATTTGATAAGCATTCCATCCCATTTCTTCATGATTAAAAAACTCAAGCTTCCCAAATTTCAGCCACCAGTCCCTGCCATTTGCGTGCCGTACTGCCTGAATGCGGCCGTTTTGTATTGTGTCACCTTCCAAAATAGTCTGGTTCTTATGCATTACATATAAACCATTGGGGCCTGTTTTGATCCAGTGATAATATATACGATCAGATGCCCAACGGTATTGACTAGAAAATGCTTGACCTAAAGGAGTTGATATGACGATATACTCTTCTTCTGTACCGGGAATCGGCAAAATAATAGTGGATTGGGAAAAAAGAGTATAAGATCCTGGAAATGGCTGTGCTGTAGGCATTAATGAATCTCCATTAGGTATTATATCGTTATTACGGTCCCGAATTTCAAACCCATTGGTATAAAACAGCAAATTGCCATGACGGTCACTCATGGCGGCACTAGTTCCCTCAATTTCAAATTTAAAATGACCCAGTGAATCATTCAAGGGTTCTATTAGCCAGCCATTCTCTTCATTAAATTGCATTTTCAATATTCCTGTATTGGGAATGTAATTATTGTAGTTAGTCCCTGTGATCCAGGTCCAGTTTTCTTTCTGAGCGAATGTTAACCCGGAAAATGCAATAACAATAAAGACGATAAAAATTGCGCTTTTCATGATCTTCTGCATTTATATGTTAACAAGGATCTGCCTCACATCGACATTACCATCTGTGAAAATTGCCTTGATGCTATATATGCCGGGGAATAAACTCACCTGATGGCTTTGTACAATCAGGTTAGCACCATCCTGTACTATTATTGATTCCCACATACCACTGCAGGCTTCCAACTTTGACCCATTCAAAATTGAAAGAGTATGACCATCCTCGATTTCCAATTGTGCAAAATCTTCAAAATATATGTTTGCACCATCAAAGGTGTAATCGTCATCAATCACAAATGTCCCATTCTGTATACATGCGATACCATTAAAAGAGCCGGCAGGCAGAGAAGAGGTAGAAAGCGTTTCAGTTGAGGCATCCACCACAATGCCACCTGTTGGGCAATCACAGCTTCCGTAGCTTTGATCACTAAATCCAAAGCTAAGCATTAATGTTAACGTCCAAATCAGTAAGGATTGGGGGAGGGGTAATAATGTCTTCATGATCAATAGGCTATGTGGTTAAAAAATTAATATCGGTATTGAATGCTGTAAATATACACCACATCAATCTATAAATCAAACCTATTGAATATAATTAACACTTTTTGTCGCCAATTAGCAATACTCAAAATAATTAATCCGAAATGCTTAAAACGTGAAGTGCAATTGGGGTAAAATCGGCCCGGGAGTGCAGTTCTTCATCCAAATAAAAAACAAAAACAATTCTTCACTGTATAAAGCCAGCCGCAGAACAACATATTCCTTGGATTTATTCTATTAAAGCCGGCCAACCTGGAAGCTTACTGCAGATACTGAATGCAAACCACCCGGCCAGGGAAAAAGGAATTTTTGATAAAGCGTGTACTTTTGCCGTGGAATATACTGGCTTGCTTTGGCTGAACAAATTGTCAATCTTCAAAACAAGCTGTAACCGGCTTTGCCGGCAAATGGTAAAACAAACGAAATGAAATTTGAACTGCTGGCACAATGTGCCGATACCGGAGCCAGAGCCGGAATTCTTAATACCTCACGGGGTGAAATACCCACTCCCGTTTTTATGCCGGTAGGTACTCAGGCTACCGTAAAAGCAGTACACCAGCACGAACTGAAGCGGGACATAAAAGCATCTGTAATTCTGGGCAATACCTATCATTTGTACCTGCGGCCTGGTACTGAGATACTGGAAGCCGCAGGCGGTTTGCATTCTTTCATGAACTGGCCACTGCCCATACTCACCGACAGCGGCGGATACCAGGTTTACTCACTGAGTAAAAACCGGAAGATCACTGAAGAAGGTGCACGTTTTCAATCCCATATAGATGGGTCATCCCACATGCTGAGCCCTGAAAAGTCAATGGATATACAGCGCAGTATTGGTGCCGACATAGTAATGGCTTTTGATGAGTGCCCGCCTTACCCTTGTACTTACCAGTATGCTTTAAGGTCAATGGAACTCACCCACCGCTGGCTCGACCGGTGCCTGACAAGAATGGAAACTACCCGGCCCCTGTACGGACATCCGCAGGCAATGTTTCCCATAGTACAGGGCAGCACTTATGATGATTTGAGGATAAAAAGTGCTGAGTATGTTGCCTCTGTGGAAGCTGCCGGATATGCCATAGGCGGACTGAGTGTGGGTGAACCTGAAGTAGACCTCTATAAACATACCGAACTGGTTACCGGCATATTGCCGCACAATAAACCCCGGTACCTGATGGGTGTGGGAACTCCGGTCAATCTGGTGCAGTGCATACAGCGCGGTGTGGACATGTTTGACTGTGTATTGCCCAGCAGAAATGCCCGTCACGGACTACTTTACACTACACAAGGAGTGATCAATATCAAAAACAGGAAATGGGCTGCCGATTTCAGCCCCCTGGATGAAAATCTGCCCCTGGCTACCAGCCAAACACACAGCAAAGCATACCTGAGACATTTGTTTGCATCCGGAGAACGTTTGGGTGCCCAACTGGCTACGCTTCAAAACCTTCGCTTTTACACATGGCTGATGGAATCTGCCCGTGAAGCAATATTACAAGGCAGATTCAAGTCCTGGAGCAATGAAATACTACCGGTGATCGCCCGCAGAAACTGACAGCCATACTTAAAATGCGGTTTCAACGGGTTCATCCCGCTCTTCCTCGGTTTGTTCAGCAAGCAGATCGCGGTTAATGGCTATACTGGCATTGAGCTCAAATCCTACCAGAATAATGAACGAATTGGCCTGTAGCCATATCATGATCACGATAAAGGCCCCCAGCGATCCGTAAATCTCATTGTAACGTCCAAAATTGTCAACGTACAGTGAAAAAAGCACCGAAGCCATCACACACAACACCGACGATACCAATGCCCCAGGCGAAACAAATGGAAACTTCTTCTTTAGCGGAGGTCCGTACCTGAAAAGGATGGAAATCACTGTGTACAAAATCACAAAAGAAAGCACCCATCTCAGGGTCGACAGCCCCGTTTTGGTTAACTGATCCAAGTCAAGGAAAGTAAACAACAGCATGATGATCTGATTGCCCGCCACAATAAAAACAGTACTCACCAGCAGCAATACTACCACCAAAAAAATCATTTTGATGGCCAGCCACCGCTCCATGAGGTAGGATCTTTTTTTGAATGTCTTTTTGTGACCGGCTTTTTCAAAGCCTCTCATAAGGTCCAGCATTCCGCTGGAAGCAAAAAACAGGGTCATGAAAATACCGATGGAAAGCAGTGAACCCCGCGGATTGTTGACCAGGTCATGCACAATATCCATCACGGCATTCATGGAAGCACTGGGTAAAAACTCATCCAGCGTGTTTATCAGCACCAAATCGATATCACCCACCGGCATATACGGTATCAAGGTAATTAGAACTATTAGGGCCGGAAATGTGGACAATATTATGCTGAATGCCACGGCATTGGCGCGAAGCATCATATCGACATTGCGCAGTTCGAGAAACAAAAACACCAGTACATTAAAAATGGGAACCCCGTAAAAACCCGGCAAACTCACATTCTTTGACCATTCAATCAATGCTTTAAGCCTTGAATGCCGGACTATCCTGACAAAGGTTCTGGTATACCATCTTTTCATCCGATCAATCCGGGACATAGTAATAAGCTGTACCTGTAAGCAAAACCAGGGTAAAAATGTATTGTTTATTCAAAGTAGGGCCGTAGCAGTTTTACCAGTGCCTCAGGGGCATCACACCGGCTCTTGTCCGAAACCTTAACAAAAGCAAGCCGAATTACAGCTTTACACATCAGTTCACCGCTTTCTTTGTAAATTTCATTAATAAACACCGCACTTCTTGATGGCAGCGTTTCTATTACCGATCTCACTGTGAGCTGCTCGTCATAATATCCCGGCCTTAGGTATTTCACTTCCATGGAAGCAACCGGCATCATAACATCCAGCTCATCTTCAAGCATCTTGTAGGTGATCCCGGCATGGCGCAGCGCTTCTACCCGGCTAAATTCAAAATACTCTGCATACTTGCCGTAATACAAGTATCCCATACGGTCTGTTTCGCCATACCGAACCCTTATCCGCGTATCGTGTTGGTACATATAAGAAAGGTATCATTAACCGCACAAAAGTAAGAAAACCGCTGACAAATAATGCCCTACCGGCCTGATGAGGGGGCTAAAACTTAAGAATATGTTATTGCCGAAAAAAGTTTTTTGAAATATTTGCATGTGCAGTGAGATTATGCTTAACTTTATGGGATGTTTCAAAGCGTTTGATATTCATAGTTTATGAAGAAACTCTACCTTCTTGTTTTTTATTTTTTATTTTCCCTTCAGGTAATTATCGGGCAAACAGCCCCTGATTTTACTTTTAAGGACACAGAAGGTATTGAGCGCAATCTCTACGAAACCCTCGATCAGGGCAATATGGTGCTCCTCTATTTCTTTTTTGTGGATTGCAGTCCCTGCCAGTCATGGGCTCCGCACCTGCAGCAGGTAGCCGCTGACTACGAGGGCTACAATGTAGAAATCTGGGCCCTGTCATCCAACGATCAGGAAGCCTACATCAAAAATTATATGAATGCCCACGGCTACAATTGGGTAACCGGCGGTATTGAAGGCGGAACCTCCCCTGTAATTGCTGCTTACTCTTCCGCATACCAGTTTCTCGGCTATCCCACTTATTCGGTCATTTGCCCCGATCGAAGCATCACCTGGGATGTATGGCCTGTAAGCGCAGGCTTTCCCGAACTGAGAAACGCCCTCGAAAACTGCGGAGTCGAAGAGCTGTCGGCCGTTAATGTCGAAAAACTGGCCGCCACTACACTCAACATTAACCCCAACCCCATTACCGATTACGGCCGTATCGAATTCTTCCTCAAAAAAAATACTCACGTTAAAATCGAGGTTTTTAACCTGATTGGTAAAAAAGTTCTCGATATTGCTGACGAAATGAGAGACGCAGGCCAAAACAGTATTATTCTCGACCTGAACGATGTTCCCCGGGGGCAGTACTTTGTCCGCGTTCAAATCGGTAACCGCGAAACCCGCGTTATGAAAGTCACCAGAATCACACCCTGACCACAAAGTCTACACACACTGCATTTACGTGCAGCATATTGGCCCTTTCCTTTTGGAAAGGGCTTTTTTGTTTAGCCCATATTTTTCGTAATAATTCATCGTTTATTGTGTGCTGTGCTTTCGCCCTTGTATCTTTGTCTATAAACCTGTACCCATGCGCCTTGGCCTTCTGTCAGCATTTTTCTGGATCATCAGCCTTCAACTTACCACGGCTCAATCACTGCATATCCAATTCGACAGTGTAGAGGTTCATCAGGGTGATACGGTTGGGGTGCAGCTTCTGGCATTCGGGTTTAACAATATCATCAGCATGCAGATGCCTGTGCGCTGGGATGGCGATGTTGTAAAATATACCGGTTATTCAAGCCATCCCGCATTGGGCAGTGATTTCATGTTTAATTCCGTCACCTTTTCGGATACCTTGCTCATGCAATGGATGGGCCCCTTTGGAGGCGGTGGTTCCATTATGCCCATCACTTTGCCGGACAGCGCTGTGATGATCACTTTTTTCTTTGAAGCCGTGGGTGATGCCGGCATGGAGTCAAAACTGGACACCTTCCTGATGACTTTTGCTGTGGAGATCATGGCTCATGTCAACAATACAGATATTCAGATACCGCTCACCACATCCCCCGGCCGTATTCGCATCATTACCGAATGTGCCCCCAATCCCGCCATGCATTACGACACTTTGTATGCTTGCCAGGGAGAAAACCTGTGGTTTCACGGTACCAACCTCACCGCACCGGGCACGTATAATTTTGTTCTGGAAGATCAGGTTTTTTGTGACAGCTTGCTAAGTCTCACAGTAATCCACTGGCTACCGGACATTACTGAATTACATGTGTATGTATGCGGAGGTGATACCTATTCAGCAGACACAATCACTCTCACCAACCAAAACGGATGTGATAGCCTCGTTGTAACAGCATTCATCCCTTCTGAACCGGACACCACCTGGCAAACCTATTTTGTGTGTTCAGAAGCAGAGGTAAGTACCGACACAGTATGGCTGACCAATGCGGTGGGTTGTGACAGCCTTGTGATATCTGTTTGGCAACATGCCCCCGTCACATTTCAGGCAACCAGCCTTCCCGCCAATTGTACCCTTGACAATGGTGTGGCTTCCCTGAGCGCTCCCGACACTTCCATCCTATCCGTCACCTGGGCTGATGGAACTGTGGGATGGGTTAATTCAGGGCTGCCTGAAGGGTTTCATGCCTTTTCAATCACCTCCATATATGGCTGTACGGCAACCGACTCCGTGGAAGTAGGCACCCAAAGCGGTTTGATCCTTCATGTTTCGGATACTATTTTACCCTGCAGTAACAATGGAAACTGGACGGTAACCGCTATGCCGTCCGGTGGAGTGGGCAATTACACCTACCAGTGGAGCAGCGGCGCCACCACTTCATCAGCTTCCGTAGTTCCAGGTCAGTACAGTGTTACCGTTACCGATTCGGAAGGTTGTACGGCAGAGCTGGAGTTTTCTACTCAGGTATCAGGCCAGCTCAGCATAGAAGGAATTGTTTCCGACCCGGTTTGTCACAACGGTCAGGACGGGTCTGTTGAACTGATCAATATGCCACCTGGCAGCACGTATGTGTGGGCCGGTACCGGCGACAGCACCGCTTCAATTATCGGCCTGGCAGCAGGCATCTATTCAGTGTCGGTAATTGACCCCTATGGTTGCAGCGGTGAAGCCGGGTTTGTTCTGAGCAACCCCGATTCAATCGAAATTGCTATAGAAGAAATCAGCCCCATCTGCGGTAATACTCCTGGCGTTGTCAGTGGTTCAGCTTCTATGGGTACTCCTTCCTATAGTTATTCGTGGAGCAATGGGGGTGAAGGTCCGGTTATCGGTGTATCGCAGGGTGGAACTTTATCGGTTACGGTAACTGATGCCCTGGGCTGTAACGCACAACAAAGTGTTATCCTTGAAGCTCACGATGGCGTGCAGCTGCAAATTGACTATCAACACGTTACTTGCTATGGCGCACACAATGGCAGTATTGATGTAAACACAACCAGTGGTAATGCGCCCTTCACTTTTACCTGGGCGCACGGTCCGCAGTCTGAAGATCTGGACAATCTGGGTCCGGGAAGTTATGAGATTCAGGTGGAAGACAGCAACGGCTGCCTGGCAGCAGCAACCATCACCATCGCCCAACCGGACTCACTGAGTACACAGTCCACGGTTCTGCCGCACAGTTCGGGTCAGGGATGGAACATAGTTACCCAAACCACCGGCGGAGTACCTCCATATCAGTACAGCTGGCTGCATGGGCCCGCCACGGCCAGCCTGTCCAATGTGTCCGATGGTGTGTACACCCTCACGGTTACTGATGCCAACGGATGCTGGCTGGAAATCCTCGTTACGGCCGGTACGGTGTCCACTGCCTTCCCTGCCAACGAAAACCACGGATTCACCATATATCCCAATCCGGCTTCCGGGCATTTTACCGTCAGTCTTCTACACCGTGAAATGACATGGGAAACAATGAGCATACGCGACCTTACCGGAAGAGAAGTGCTGGCCGGCTCATTGAAAGATCTGCCCGACGGCTTCTCCACGGATGTGAGTATGCTGCCTCAGGGCACTTACATAGTGAGCATAATTCTGACCAATGGCAGGCAGCTGAACGCATTGCTCAATATTACCCGATAGTACGCTGCCTCCTGCAAGTTTTCTATAGTCCGTGTAAAGTATGCAAACTTGATTTCAACGGCAAATAGCGCATGTTGCGTTGAAATGCTTTTCGTATCTTTGCATGCTTAAAAAAGAATCGTTAAGATATGTTCGATAGTTTACAGGAACGTCTGGAAGGTGCCTTAAAAACACTGGCCGGTGAATCCACCCTTACGGAGATCAACGTAGCTCATTCTATCAAAGAGATAAGGCGGGCACTGGTAGCTGCCGATGTTAACTATAAAGTAGCCAAGGAGTTTACCGACAAGGTTCGCGAAGAAGCGCTGGGCACCCGCAATGTGCTGAAAGCCGTGAAGCCCGGTCAGCTCATGGTGAAAATAGTGCAGGATGAGCTGGTTGAGCTGATGGGTGGCCAGAGTGCCGGCATCAATGTGAAAGGCAATCCGGGTATAGTACTGATCTCCGGACTTCAGGGGAGTGGAAAAACCACCTTTTCCGGTAAACTGGCTCATTTTCTGAAAACGAAAAAACGACACCGTCCACTGTTGGTGGCCTGTGATGTATACCGCCCTGCCGCCATTAACCAGCTTACCGTTATAGCCGAGCAAATTGGCATTCCCATTTACAAAGAGCCTGAAAACAAAGATCCGCTGAGTATAGCTCAGCAGGCCGTCAGATATGCAAAGCAGCACCAGCACGACGTGGTGATAGTGGATACCGCCGGCCGTCTGGCCGTGGATGAGATGATGATGAAAGAGATATCATCGCTCAAAACCGCTCTGAACCCCACTGAAACCCTGTTTGTGGTAGACTCCATGACGGGGCAGGATGCCGTGAATACCGCCAAAGCCTTTAACGATGTGATCGACTTTGACGGCGTGGTACTCACCAAACTGGACGGTGATACGCGCGGTGGTGCCGCCCTTTCAATCAAGTACACCGTTGGCAAGCCCATCAAGTTCATCAGCATGGGCGAAAAAATGGAAACGCTGGATGTGTTCCATCCCGACCGGATGGCACAGCGGATTCTGGGCATGGGTGATATAGTGTCGCTGGTGGAAAAAGCTCAGGAACAATTTGATGAAAAAGAGGCAGAACGCCTTACCCGGAAGATCAAGAAAAACAAATTTGACTTCAACGACTTCCTCACTCAGCTCAATCAGATCAAACGCATGGGGAATATCAAGGACCTCATGTCAATGATACCGGGTGTAGGCAAAATGATGAAAAACGTGGATATTGACAATGACTCCTTCAAAAAAGTGGAAGCCATTATACAATCCATGACGCCCTATGAACGCGAAAATCCCCAGTCGCTCAATGGCAGCCGTAAACTGCGCATTGCCAAAGGAAGCGGAAACAATATAACGGCCGTCAATCAGTTTCTGCGTCAGTTTGAAGAAATGCGCAAAATGATGCACATGATGAGCAAAGGCGGTATGCCCCGTATGCCGGGCGGAAGACCTGTAAAACCCGGACGCAGACTGCCCCGATAGCCCCGTATCATGAAACTGGATATACTCGCCATAGCAGCCCATCCCGATGATGTTGAAATCAGTGCCAGCGGCACCGTGATCAGGCATATTAATCTAGGCTATCGCGCAGGGATAATCGACCTCACCCGCGGAGAGCTGGGCACCAGGGGTAATGAGGAAATCCGCATGAAGGAAGCAGGAGAGGCCGCCAAAATTGTCGGTTTTGAGATCAGGGAAAATCTCGGACTCTCCGATGGCTTTTTCTCCAATCACAAGGATGATCTCCTGAAACTGGTACAGGCCATCCGTACTTACCGGCCCGAAATATTGCTGGCCAATGCCATAGATGATCGCCATCCCGACCACCCTAAAGCTGCGGCATTTGTACGGGAGGGGGCTTTTTTAGCCGGCCTCAGTAAAATTGACACTTTTGACAAGCGGGGCAATACACAGGAAAGGTGGCGACCCAAAGCCATCTATCACTACATTCAGGACTATCAGCTCCATCCTGATCTGGTAGTGGATATTACTCCTTACTTTGAGCAAAAAATGAAAAGCATGCTGGCATTCAGGTCGCAGTTTTACGACCCGGGCTCAGCAGAGCCCGACAGCCCGATAAGCGGGAAAGACTTTCTCGACTTTATTGAGGCCAAAGCCCGGATTTTTGGTCGTTACATTGGCGTGGATTATGCCGAGGGTTTTAATGTTCAGCGTCCTGCAGGGGTAGACGATCTCATGGCATTGCGGTAGTTTCGGTTTCCAGGGTATTGGTGTACCATTGCTTGATGATCTGCCTGGCCTGAGCCGGGGAAATATCCATAAACAGCAGCCCTCCGTATGCATAGGATATCTGGCCGTTTTCTTCACTCACCACAAAAGCCAGCACGTCAGTACCTTCGGTAGCACCAACTGCAGAACGGTGGCGCAGACCTATTTTTGCCGGCAGGCTGCTGTTTTCCGAAACCGGCAAAACACAACTGGCCGAAAAGATCTTACCGTCGGAAATGATCACGGCTCCGTCATGAAGGGGGGATTCCTTGTAAAAGATGGTTTCCAGCAATTGCGTGCTGAACTGCGCATTGAGGCGAACTCCAGAATCAGAAAAAGTCTGGTACTCCGGGTTCTCGGTAAACAGGATCAACGCTCCGGTTCTGCGCTCCTGAAAATCATCCAGTGTTTTCACCAATTGGTCTATCAGGGGATCGGCCCATTCCGATTCTTTGGTTTTGATACCCATCAGATGAAGCAGCTTCCGCCCTCTTCCCCGCACAGCATTCTTGCCCAGCAAAAGCAAAAACCTGCGCACTTCAGGCTGAAACACTATCAATACCGCTATAATACCCACACTGATAAGCGTATTCAAAATACTCGACAGGGTGATCATGCCCAGGGCATTGGTCAGCCCCCAGGCAATGTAAATAAACACGATGCCCAGAAATATGTACAGCGCCAGGCTGTCCTTGATATTCTTATAAATAAAATAGATCAGATAGGCTACAATCAGCACGTCGAGAACATCCCACAGACGCACACTAAAAAAGCCTATTTCAAACAATGGCCATTGCATGGGCTAAAAATCGCATTTTTTTGCGACTTTTCACCTTACTGAATCCGGCCTTGTCTTTTCATGATGTTCATAGCAGTGTTGTAGGCGTTTCAGTTTGTTAAGAAAGGAATCTCAAAGGGTGTGTTGGTGTTGATTATTTTTTATCACTCTTTGTTGTGCTTTGCTCCTTAGGCTTAACAGGCGACCCCGTAAACGAATACCTTTACATTCTCCGCCAAACAGCCAAATCCGGGCACCATGCCCCACAAAAAGATATCGAAAAAGAAACCAAAAAAAGAGCTTTTCAGCCATCCCGGTGCTCCTCCCTAAGCAGTTGCAAAACGCGGCGTGAAGCGGCAAAAAAACCCTCATAACGCCGCGTATGCTCAGCCTGCAATCCGGGTGCAAACCGGCTGAAGTAGCGGTCCAGCTCAGCCATGGATCCGGCTGTGTACATTATCTCATAAACCTCATGCACAGCAGCCTGGTCTTCAGCGGAAACTCCGCGGCACATGGTAAATGACAGAAAGCATCCCGTAGCCATCACGTCGGGTATGTGCACGGTCATCATCCACTGTTGCCAGTCTTCGGCAATGGTAGGATCGATGTTTACGGTAACCCCGTAAATCACTTTACCGTTGGTGTTTTTCATGTCGTTTGCCATTGAATATCAGGGTACCAGATCACCGCGCAATGCTCTGAATCGCAGGCGGGACTGTACGGAGAAAACGCTGTCAGAATACTCGATCATCAGTTTGCTGTAAAGCTCCATGGCTTTTTCAGGGTCATTGAGCTGCTCGGGGTGTTCATACATGCCGGCCAGCTTAAACAGGGCATTGTCAGCCCTGATATTGCGCGGGAAACGATCCACTATGTGCTGAAGTTTGATTCCGGCTTCCTCATAGTTCTGCATGCGCATATAAATTCCCGCCTTACTGTAATCAATATAGGGTTCGAGCTGGTGATTCGGATATTCCCGTTTGATGCGGTCAAAAACGGTAATGGCCTCGGTAAAGCGGTTGCGGAATGCCAGCAGTTCGGCCTCGGCAAACATCTGCAGAGGGCGGGGTGTGGTATCCAGCCCCAGATTGTCAATGATGAACACAGACATATCGATGGCATCGTTGGCAATAAGGCGGGAAGTGGCCGCTTTGAGTACGTCAAACTGGGCCTGGGCCCATTCAAAATCGCCGGTAAAGTATGACAGTCTCGCATTGCGGTATCGGGCCTCCTGCCCCACTGCATCTTCTTTAAACTCTTTATCCACTTGCGAATAAAGCAGTGTGGCTTCCCATATATCCCCGTCCATCAGGTAAAAATCACCCAGGTCAATCTTGGCACTGGCAACCAAAAGCCGGTCAGCACCGCGAATCTGGATTAACTCATTGAGCAGGGCAATGGCCTTGGGAAGGCTGTCGAGATACAGGGCCTCCAGTTCGGCATACTGAGCCAGTACCTGTGCCGTGGCTCTGTTTTTGCCAACATCGGCCAGAAATGCATCGTACTCACTGCGCAAAACTATCAGGTCATCACGATCGTAGCTGAAGCCTTCCACTATCTGTGCCCTGCGGCTGCGAAGCAGTTCCCTACGCGCTTCGATGTAAAGGGGCGTACCCGGCCCTTTAGCCTCCACTATATAGCTGAATCCGTCAATGGCATCCCGGTAAAGTCCCTCTCTGTAAGCCCGCTGGGCAAGCTGATACACGCGGATCCCGTTTTCGTCGAGCCTCCGGTCAATAGCCCTGGCCTGCCGTATGGCACCCCGGTAATCACCGCGCTGCTCAAGTACCCAGATCAGAAATTCGGGGAACTGAATGATATCGGGTGAATCCTGTATCCTGGTGTATAGCTGTGTGATCAGCTCATCGTACATGTCCTTATCGAGAT
>JBJHCA010000084.1:0-13533 GCA_050485785.1 Saprospiraceae bacterium
CAACATGTGAGGCTGCATCAGTTTTTCTGGTCATTTTCTGATTTTCTGATCGCTGCGCAGGTGGCTGCTGCTGTGTTTGCCGGAGCATATTTCACCATATATCAGGAGATCAGCCTTGGAGAGTTTGTCAGCTTTTTCTTTTACGTAGGAATGGTCACCTGGCCATTGAGGCAGGTTGGACGGATAGTTTCTCAGCTTGGCATGGCTACGGTAGCCCGTGAAAGAATAGAGCAGTTGCTGGCTGCCGGTGAAGAGCATTACCCGGGTGAGGAACTGACGGATTCAGCATGCCCGCCGCATATTGAGTTCAGGAATGTAAAGTTTGCTTATCCCGCCAAACCGGATCAGGAAGTATTGAGAGGCTTCAGCCTGGAAATCAAGCCAGGAGAGAAAATTGCTTTAATGGGCCCGGCCGGAGCCGGAAAATCAGCCCTGTTTGACCTGTTACTTGGCTTTTATGATCCCGTTGACGGCGAAGTTCTCATCAACGGCAAGCCCGTTTCGGAATACAGCAAACTGTCACTGAGGCGACAGCTTGGATGGGTAAGGCAGCAAGCCTATATATACAGTGATACGCTGAGGAACAATATTCGTTTCGGAAGTCAGCAGGTGCCCTCCGATCATGTGAAGAAACACGCTGACATGGCCATGCTCCATCCGTTTGTAAGCACTTTGCAGGAAGGTTACAATACACTGACGGGAGAAAAGGGGGTCAATCTATCCGGCGGTCAGCGGCAGAGACTGGCCATAGCCAGAGTGTTGGGCTCCGACCCTTCCGTATTTATACTGGATGACTCACTTTCGGCAGTGGACACCGAGACTGAACAGTCGATCATTGAGAAACTCAGGCCATGGTTTGGCCTTCGGACGGTAATTCTGATTGCACACCGGCTGACCAGTTTGCAGTTTGCCGACAGGTTTGTGGTGATGCACCGGGGCCGGATTGCCGAGGAAGGGAGCCATGAAGAGCTGATGGAGAAGAATGGCTATTACAGCCGGATTTTTAATTTGCAGGCTAACCTCGAAGACATGGTAGCCCGGGATATTGAAGAATTATAGGTATGGAAAGCCCCCATATAGCCCATCAGGATGTAAAGTTTGAAACCCGCAAGGCACTTTGGCCATTTTTGAAGCGGATTTTCGGGTATGCCATGAAGTATCGCTTATGGATGGCCGGTTTTGCTTTTTGGGTAATACTGATGGCAGCTCTGGATGCTATGTTTCCGCTGGTTTTTCTGAATCTGATTGACGGTGTATTGGTTCCTGCGTTTTCAGCCATGCAGGAGATGCCGGTATCTGAAGTTTGGGTTCTTTACAAGGCAGATGTGTGGCGCTTTGCCGGATATTTTATGATGATTGGTGGCGGTATGATCGTGAGTCTGTATTTCTTTATCAAATACGCCGGGCAGGTTCAGGAGTATGTGATGGCAGATCTTCGGCTGGATATGTTTAAAAAGTTGCAGCGGCTGCCTTACAGCTATTATGACAAGAATGCGTCGGGATGGTTGTTGTCGAGGCTTACCAGCGACACCGACAGGGTATGTGAAGTGATTTCCTGGGGTGCTTTGGATGCAGTGTGGGGCATTTCCATGATCATTTTTTGCCTGAGCGCTATGGCATGGTACGATGTAAGCCTGATGCTGATCGTTCTGATTGCCTTGCCGGTAATGATATTGTTGTCTGCCCGGATTCGCAGGCTGGTTTTATTGTATTCAAGGCTTTCGCGTAAAATGAACAGCGAGCTGACCGCTTCTTACATGGAGCACATTCAGGCTGTGAAAGAAACCAAGAATTTTGCCATGGAACAGGAACAGCAGACAAAGTTCATGAGTCAAAGCAGGGCTATGCAGGGAGTTTCATTCAGGTCATCGTTTTATGCGGCTACCTACATTCCTTTGGTCATATTTATCGGCTCGCTGGCGGCAGCTTTGGTGGTTTGGGCCGGAGGTTCAGGGGTAATTGCCGGCACGGTTACACTGGGAACCTTGATAGCGGCTTATGAGTACAGTACTAAAATTTTTATGCCGGTGAGTGACCTCTCAAGGTTTTATGCCAATGCTCAGAACAGCCTATCCGCTGGGGAAAGGATTTTTTCCCTGCTCGATGAACCGGAGTTGATTGGTGATTCACCTGATTCTGTTGAATTTCAGGGAAGCATTCCCGAAATCAATTACCGGAATGTGTACTTCAGTTACCGCGATGACCAGCCGGTGTTAAAGGACTTTTCACTGCAGATATTGCCAGCACAGAGTATAGCCATTGTGGGGCCAACCGGAGCAGGGAAGTCGACAGTTATCAATTTGCTGGGGCGATTCTATGAGCCCACCGCAGGTTCGGTAGATTTTGACGGCAATGATATTCGCTCCTACACACTGGCCAGTCTCCGCAGCAGGATGGCATTTATTTCACAGACCCCACAGCTTTTCAGGGGGACTATCAGGGATAACATTTTGTTTGGACGTAAAGACATCAGCAACGATGCACCTGAAGAAATCCTTCGTAGTCTGGGTGCTGAAGACCTCATTTCAAGGCTCGATGAACAGGTGGGTGAAAGTGGTGAACATTTGAGTGTGGGAGAGCGGCAACTCATTTCATTTGCCAGGGCCTTAATCTCCCGTCCCGGAATTATTGTACTTGACGAGGCCACTTCATCCGTGGATACCGAAACGGAAGCAGTGATACAGCAAGCCATGGCCGCAGCTCTTTCCGGGAGGACTTCAGTTATCATAGCGCATCGCCTGAGCACTATTAGAAACTGCGACAGGATCGTAGTCATGGAGAACGGAACTATAGCTGAACAAGGCAGCCACAAAGAGTTGATCCGTGCCAAAGGATTGTACTACAAGCTGTACCTTCATCAGCTTAGCAGGCAGGAGTACGTTTGGCCTGATAACGGCCATGAATAACTTTCCACGTCTTAATGTTAGCTTACATTCTGTAAAGCGGTCTTCTCCGGGTGGGTTGTTCGGCAGGAGGACGGGGTTGTATGCCGGGAGCTCTGAACCCGGGCCACTGCCGGGCCTGTGCGGGTTCATCGCGCAATATTTTGCCGGGAAGTACATACACCAGCTGCGGTTCCGTTTCCAGGAAATGGTCATTGACACTGGCCGAAGCTTTACCGATTATATGCAACCCTTCTTCCGGTGCTCGCAGATAGTAGGTGTAGGATAAACGCTGAGTCATTTTTCCATTGATGATCTGCATTTCGCTGGAAGTGTTTGGGCCTGCAATTACATGCCAGCCATCAAAGTCAGGAGGATTAAACTGTTCTGGATTTCCGTTTTTCATGGTGAAAGTTAGCCGCAGAACGTCTTCCAGACCAATGGTGTCCGCATTGAGATGAACATTGAACTGAGGGCTTTGCTGCGCCATGAGGCTCATACTAATGATTACAAAAAAAGTTACAGAAAAAAATCCCGCCATCACTGGTCGCTTTTTGGTTTGGAGTATTGACGCCCTGAACATTTTTTTGTTTAGCTCAAAACCAAAAATCTGCTGTAAGTTGTTGTATCAGGTAAAATGATAGCTATCGAGGGGCGTTGAGGCCTGACAATTCGGGCAAAGTGGCCACTTTTTGCAGCATGAACAGGCAATATCAATTTTTTTGATGTTGGAATAGGGAACATCTTTTTGGAATTGCAGTTAAACAATTGGATTGAACGGTGGTTATTTGGCGGGAAACATCCTAACAGCTTTGTGTTTCAAGTGTTTTGCCTCGTCTGCCTCTATGGTTGATCAATGTTTTGTACCTATGAATCCTTTAACTGAAGAGCAATTGTGGGAGTATATGGATGGCGAGATGTCTGCCGAAGAAGCAGCCCGAACAGAATCCATTCTTCGCTCATGCCGTAAATCCCGAATGCGATACCTTCGTTTGCTGGAGACAGAGCGTTGCATTTTGCACGCAGTACAGCATTATCACAGCGATCACAAACCATTAAAAAACGGGCCTGCTGAAATTCCCGTTTGCCCTTCTCTCTATGTTGACCTTTTCCGAATCAAAGGCTTCAAACCGATTACCGCCGGATTTAGTGCAGTATTGGTGTTTATTGCCGGTCTTTTGCCTTTCAGCCTGTACAGCTCTGATCTTGGAGCATTTCTTTTCAGTACATGTGAAGCATCACTGATGTTTTGCTTCCGGACACCGCTATTGTATTTTGCCATATTTACCCTGACTGTGATCTGGGCTATTTTTATATTCGACAAGCTCGTAATCCGGCGCAGATTCAGTCACTGATCCATAGTCACCGATTCATGCAATTTACCACCCAAAACCTCGATCAGTTACGCGATGAGGTCACCGGCATTGTGGCCAAGGCCGGTGCTTATATTTTAGATCATTTCAGGCGGGTATCTGCTCATGCTATCCGCGATAAAGGAGATAACAGTCTGGTGAGCGATGTAGACGAAATGGCCGAACAATTGCTGATGAGCGATTTGCTGAGCCTGATACCCGATGCCGGAATCCTTGCTGAGGAAACAGGCAATAATATGAGCAATGAAAATCTGGTATGGGTTATCGACCCGCTTGACGGCACCACCAATTACCTCTTTGGTCTTCCAAGCTTTGCAGTAAGTGTAGCTTTGGTGCAGCAAGGCAAGCCTTTGCTGGGTGTGATTTACGATCCGGTAATGAACGAAATGTTTTCAGCTCATTACGGTGGATCGGCACGCCTTAATGGTGTAGAGATTCAGGTGTCCCAACGCACAAGTTTACATGAGTGTCTTATAGCTATGGGGTTTCCGGTCAGTCGTCACGATCAGATACCGGCATTGCTGGGTTGTATGGAATATTTTATTCACCATACCCGTGGAGTTCGTCGTTGGGGTTCTGCAGCGCTCGATCTTGCCCATGTAGCCTGTGGCAGGTATGATGCCTTTGCAGAGTACGGATTATCGGTATGGGATATAGCTGCCGGCGTATTGATTGTAGAATGCGCAGGCGGTAAAGTGAGTGATCTTACCGGCGGAAACCAACACCTGCAAAGTGGTGAGATTCTGGCAAGCAGCAATGCCGTGTACAAGGAAATACTGCAAGTGACCAATGACTTTTTTGGCAAAAAGTAACGGTTTAAATTGGTAGGTATTCAGCTGCATGGATCCCGGTCAATAAAAATCTTCTTCCTCCTTTCGTTTCTTGTACAGGTAATATTTAAACCCGGCAATAGTGATTAAAGCAGTGATAGCCATGGCGGATAATATCCATATCAGCATAGTGGTGGTATTGCCTGCCATGCGCAAAGTTCTGATGGGCATAGTGAATGAAGCAGACCAGTCTACTCTGCGTGCATCACCCACACGCATGGCATAATAACCATCCTCAAGCCCGATGTCGAGCGTATTGATCACCGTATCACGGGTTGAAGAACCCAATGGTATATCGCGCTTGATAAATTCGCGTTCGCGGTTGCGAACTTCAAGGAAGTAGGGTGGTTGCCCGCCGCGAATATTGCGGATAAACAGGGTATCGGCTATAGCGGTAAACTCAGCTTCGAGGGGTGCAATACCCGCCAATTCACGGGCTTGCCTGGCCTCAGTAAGAAACTCAAGCTGAGCACGGGCCTCCTCATCATAGCGGCTGTCGGGATATTCGCTCAAAAACCGCGCATAGGACTCTACCGTTCCTTCCAGCCGGGTTTGATCCCACGCAACGGAAACTTCCTCTACCTGAGTTTCGAGACTGCGGATTTTGTTGAGTGCCATATTGACGTATCTCCCGGTAGGGAACAGGTCGATATATTTTCGGTAGGCCGATTCGCGATCTTCCCGGTTAGCCCGTGCCCATTCCCTGTCTTCAGCCGTATGAATGCGAGCCCTGATCTCTTCCACGTGGGCACTGTTGGGATAGCGACTCACGAAGCTTTGCCAGTCGGCTAGCGTTCCCTGTCTTGCGCGTTCCAGGGCATTGGCTTCCTCGGTACCTCGGCGTGCCGGCGGTGGTTCTTGCGGTTCGGGTCTGGTTTCCTGAACGGAGGCAGTGGTTTCTTCCGCCGGGGATTGTGTTGGCTGTGAACGGGTGGTAATAATTTCACGCTGAGCAGGGGCAGCGGCAACACGCGGAGAAGGGATAAACACATAATCGCGGTTAATGGTGGTTTTCCCTATTATTGGTGAACCCTCTACACCTACATTTCGAAGCGGCAGGTCAAACCGAAAGCGGCCTTCCACCGGACCGTCAAATGGGGTCTGATAGTCAATTTCCATGATGACGTATGCTGTCAGTTGGTCATCACTGGTAGCATGCCGTCCTCTGCGGATGCCTCTGAATGCAGAAAAATCAATTTGAGGCCGGTCACCTCTCACCATTCCTGCATGCTCCGGTATGTCAAAAGCCAGATTTTTCACTTCGATGATGATCTGGGCATTGCTGTACTGATTGAGATCGAGCATGGGCGGTAAAACCACATTCCCTGAGCCGTCTTTATTCTGGTCGAGCCAGAAGTTAACTTCCACTGTGGCTGTAAAGGTTTCGCCGTTGAGGGTGTACTCAATGTTGCGCTTCTGACCCAGTGCACAAAATGATATTCCAAGAAAAAAAACAAGGAGAAGGATGTTAAAATTTGGTCTCATGGTTCATTGGATAGAAAAAAATGCTAAATTTCGCTCGCGTTTGACGGACAAAGATAGTGCATATACTACTTAGTTTCCACGGAGTTGTGATATTTTTAGTCCGGTAACCCCAAAGCCCAAACCTATGAAGAACACTTACCCTTCATCCTGTTTTGTATTCCTGACAGCCGTTAGTTTTTTCCTGATAGTAAGTAGCAGCAGTGCTTTTGGGCAGACCTGCGGATTCAGTACCCAGGTCACAATGACAACCCCACTATCATTGTCTTCGAATTCTGAATTTGCGGATATAAATGGGAATGGATTGTTAGACATTGTATCAGTCTATCTTTCAGGTACTACATCTTTTAGGTGGTTTCGCAATCTGGGTAACAATCAATATGCAGCTGCTGAAGTTTTGTTTACATTTCCTGATCAAGGTTTTGGAAGTGTACAACATTATGCGCTAGGAGACATCAATGGTAATGGAAGAATTGATATTGCGTTTAGAAGAGGTGATCATTTTTTTGTAGCATTCAACAATACATTTGGGATATCTCCAAGTTTTAATGTTGTTCACATTGGCGATATTGGAAGTCAAGTATTTGGATTTCCAAGTTCTAATATTCTTCTTGAGGATGTAAACGGAAACGGAAGGCTTGATCTGGTATTTGCAACTGCTGTTTATAATGGGAGTCCACAAGAAGTATATCTTGTTTATTTTAGTAATACAGGTACTGGAAACCATTATTTTGTTTCTCTTATCACAACCATACATCATGAGCAGGCAAGTTTTACGCCAATAGGGCCTGAAATTTCCAGGATTGTTGCAGGGGATCTAACAGGAAATGGCAGAACAGATTTTGCATTTTACAGAGGACTTCAAGCGCCAAATTTGCTACAATCATTGACATTAAATGAAGTAAGTAACTCCTATTCTATAACCACAATTCCTTTCCCAACAGGATTTAGTACCTCATCCTGGCATAATGCACTTCATTTAGCAGACTTGAGCAACAACGGCAGAATGGAAATTATCTCATCAGGAATTAATGCTGCAGGAAGTCAGAACAGAATTGTTGTGTCATCAATGAGTACATCAGGAAGTTTTCAATCTCAGATGTGGATACCTACCAACATTGTCGCTACAGAGAGTTTATGGCAGCTTCGAGCTATAGATTTAACAGGAAATGGTAACATTGATATTGGAGTTATTGGCTCAGGTGGTAGTTTTCGATTTTATAGTCATCCTGGAACATTTCCAACAGGAACTTGGGGGTTAAGCCAGTCATTGACCGGCATAATAAATTTTAATTTTGGTGATATAAATAAAGATAACAGGCCTGATATGGTTATTGAAACTACCTCATCAGAGATTGCCACAAGACTGCTAAATACAGTATGTATTGCCAACACCCCCCCTTCTCCTCCCCAAAATGCTTCCTTTACTTACAATCCCTATACAGGGCAGCTTGAAGTATTCTGGGATCCGGCTACTGATCCCAACCAGCCAAATGCTGCGCTTACTTATCAGGTAGGAGTCAGGTTTGGGTTTAATAATACTGTTAGCTCTGTCGAATCCGAAACAGATGGTTGGAAGCGAATTGTTCGTTCTGGCCGACAGGGGAGTACCAATAGTTATACCACTCAGGTTGCCTTTCCCTTCTTGGGAGAAGGAAGCCCTAACCCATACTTCACCAGTGTTTCAGTATCGCTTCAGGCAGTGGATAACTCTTATAGGGGCAGTGACATCGTTTATGTGGACGGATGTGATCCGAATGATTTCAGCAGTTTTGAATTGATCAGCACCCCTGCAGAAGATACTGTATGGCTGGACTGTGCAGCATCTGTTGATGACCATTACGATCAGGTTTCTTTTCTTGGTCCGCTGGATACGGCTAACTGGACATTTATCAGTGATCCGCCAACCGGCAATGGCTTCATCAACCTGAGCAATGCCCCCAATGCCATTACCCTTACAGGCTCAGACGGTTCAGATGGAGGAGAATATTCAGAATCAGGGGTTGTATCCAAGTATTGTCTGGATCCTACAGAATTTGGGTTCATGATGTTTGACTGGAATTACTTTACCTCTGACGGACCTCAGTATGATTTATTTGTCATCAAGCACGGCAATCAGTATGAGGAAATAACAGCATCCGGGGGTAGTAATAATCAGAACGGGACCATTACAGTTTTTCTTGAACCCGGTAAACCACTGTGTTTTATAATTTACTCAACTGACGATTGTTGTGGAGAGGGCAATGTGACTATTTCCAATGTGAAGTACATTAGTGATTTGTTTGCTCAGGATGGTTGCCACATAACACACTGGACCAATATCGATGATGAGGTGGTGAGTACACCCGGCTGCAGCACAACCATAATAAACAGGACATATACTATATGGAACAACTTTGAAAACAATATAACCTATGATCGAACCATCATACTGGCCCCTTCAGCCCCGGTAATAACCAATATACCCGATTCTGCTTTTTACACTTGTCCGGCTCAGGTACCGGGCGGGGGTACTTATACACCCATTGCTGAAAGCTCGTGTATTCCATCTTCCAGTATAACGGTTACAGGTCCTGTCAATGTTAACACCAACCTGGGCTGCCCCAATCGTTTTGAACTGAAGCGAACATGGACTGCCGATGACAACTGCGGCAATA
This sequence comes from Saprospiraceae bacterium, assembly GCA_050485785.1. GTDB lineage: Bacteria > Bacteroidota > Bacteroidia > Chitinophagales > Saprospiraceae > JBJHCA01. The sequence goes on from JBJHCA010000084.1 coordinate 9,225, forward strand.
TCGGTACCCACACATTGGTAGTGACTGTATGGGATGATCAACCCCCTGAGTTTGTTTCATTGCCACCCAATACTACAGTGGAATGTGACGGCAGCGGCAATGTTTCGGATTTTAATGAATGGCTTGGAATGGCTGCTGCCGTGGATGGCTGTCCGGGAACCGTAAATATTTCCCATTCTGTTGAAACTACCACAAGCACAGTTTGTACTATGATTGAGGTTCGAACGGTAACATTTACCGCTACCGATGTGTGCGGAAACTCCACCACTGCCGTCCGCACCTTCACCATTGAAGACAGTTCCCCTCCGATAGTGGAGTTTCCTCCTGATATCATGGAGTGGCCGCATAACATGTCAGTGGATCCGGAGTTTACGGGTTTTCCAGTGGTTTTTGACTGTTCGGAAGTGACTATCGTGTATGAGGATACAGAGCAGTCTGCCAGTTGTCCGCCTTTTGACAATACCATTATCAGGATGTGGACAGTGACCGATGCCTGTGGAAACAGTGCAGTTACCGGCCAGCAAAATATATTCAGGTATATGGCAGATTATGAGCCGGTTGAGCTTCTGCCTTCAATAGTGTCTATTTGTGAAGGCGATTCTTATATACTCGATGCGGGTACGGGCGTGGATTTTATCTGGTCAACAGGAGCTCAGACTCAAAGTATTGAGGTGAGTTCGGGTGGTACCTATTCGGTTTCTGTAACTACAATCGAAGGGTGTATGTACACCGATGAGACACAGGTATTTCTGTATCTAAATCCGCAGCCACAAATTGGTGGTCCTGAAACGCTGTGTACGGGTAATACGGCCGTTCTATCTGTAAGTCAGGAATTTGAGTCTTATTTTTGGAGTACCGGAGATGAAACCCAGAGTATTGTAATCTCAAATGGTGGATGGTACTATGTGACAGTTTCTCTTACAACCAACCCCACATGTTACGGTGTGGATTCATTTTTTGTTCAAAGCCTTGAAACACCGCCGGTAGTTGAACAAACGGTAGAAATTTGCCAGGGTGAAACGTACACAATCGGCAATAACACCTATAGCAGTCCGGGTACTTATTTTGATACATTGGAAGCAGCAAATGGTTGTGACAGTATTGTGATCACCACACTTCAGTACTTTGATCCGGTATTCACCTCAATCAGTGCGGCATTTTGTACCGGTGGCAGTTATAATTTCAATGGCACCATTCTTACTCAGCCAGGCATCTATTACGATACTTTGCAAACCCCTCAGGGATGTGACTCTATTATAGAACTGACCCTTGAAGAAAGCCCTGTAATTACCGTTAATATCACTGAGGCCATTTGCGATAATGAAGCTTATGAATTTGACGGCCAGTTTCTGACTGAATCCGGAACCTATTCTGCTACATTCCAGACCTCTCAGGGTTGCGACAGTGTTGTCAATCTGACATTAATAGTACATCCTACATACTCGGTACAGATCAATGCTATGATCTGTGAAGGGGATGAGTTTGCGTTTAACGGTGAACTTCTGACTGAAACGGGTGAATATGTAGCCCATTTAAGCAGCGTGCAGGGATGTGATTCCACAGTAATTCTATTGCTGAGTGTGGCACCTGTATATGAAGTACACATGGAGGTGTTTATCTGTGAAGATGACGAGTACGATTTTAACGGGCAGGTTTTAACAGAAGAAGGTACCTATTATGACTCACTGGAAACCCAGCTGGGTTGTGATTCAGTGATCGTATTGCATCTTTTTGTGTGGCCGCAATCAGTCACTGAGATCGAGGAGTCGATATGTGCGGGCGGGGCTTACGATTTTAACGGGACCCTGCTGGATGAATCCGGAACTTACACTGCCATACTGGAAGATGTCAATGGCTGTGATTCGGTAGTTATCCTTCACCTGACTGTTTTTCCTGCACCTGTAGTTGAAATACAGGCGAGTATTTGTGAAGGGGAGGAGTATAATTTCAACGGGCAAATAGTTTTTGAAACAGGAGTTTATACAGATACTCTGACCACAGCCGATGGGTGTGATTCCATTGTCGTGCTGAATCTCTCCGTGCATCCGGTATTTGTGACTCCGGTAATTGTAGAAATTTGTGCCGGTCAGACATATCTTTTTCATGGTCAGGAATTAACTGAACCGGGGCAGTATACAGCTTTGCTCAGTACGCAATTTGGTTGCGACAGCTTAATCGAGCTGACCCTCATGGTATCTCCTGCACTTACAGAAAATATCAATGCATCTATTTGCGAAGGCGAAACTTATTTTTTTGGCAATCAGCAGCTGACCCAGGCAGGCGTTTATCAGGATACCCTGGAAAGCCAGTTTGGCTGTGACAGCATTGTGATTTTGACCCTGACCGTACATCCGGTTTATACCGTAACGGCAGAGGTTACCATTTGCGATAACGAAACTTACTTGTTTGGCGGGCAGCAATTATCCCAGCCCGGAACCTATTTTGCCGAATTACAGTCAGTGTTTGGTTGTGACTCACTGGTAACGCTTCACCTGAGTGTAATACCTGCAGCAACTACCCAGCTGGCTGAAGAAATATGCGATAACGCATTCTATGTATTCAATGGCGAAGAACTGACTGAAACGGGGATATATACTGCTGTGTTTCAGGCAGCTAACGGCTGTGATTCAACTGTTACTCTGAGCCTCACAGTTCAACCGACTTATACTACGGAAATTGAAGCGACAATATGCAGTAATGAACCATACGATTTCCATGGTGAATTGCTCACTCAGTCCGGTACTTATCAGGTTACACTGTCAACGGTAAATGGTTGCGACTCGGTGGTGATACTGGAGCTTACCGTGCTACCGGCATACCTCTTTACACTGAACGAAGAGATATGTCAAAACGAAACCTATGTCTTTTTCGGTCAAACGCTGCAAACATCGGGTGTATATATCCAGGAGTTTACGGCTCAAAATGGCTGTGATTCGGTTTTCGAACTGAACCTGACTGTTCATCCCACTTATGAGACTGTAATAGAAGAAGAAATTTGCTTTGGCGATGTTTTCACATTCCACGGAGTCAATTACAGTACTTCAGGAGTATATCCTCATATGTTTGAGTCGGAGTTTGGCTGTGATTCCACGGAGGTGCTCGTTCTTTCGGTATTGCCTGAGAATACTACTACCATTGAAGCTTCCATTTGCGAAGGGGATGAATATGAGTTTGAGGGTGAAATTTACACCCAGGCGGGAACTTATTCGCATACTTATACCACCTCCCAGGGATGTGACAGCACATTGGTTCTTGTACTTACCGTGCATCCGGTTTATACCGTTCAGATCAGCGATGAGATATGCCAGGGATTGAGTTATAGTTTTTTTGATCAGCAACTCACACAGTCGGGTACGTACAGCCACACTTTGACTACAGTAAACGGATGCGATAGCACCATTGTACTAAACCTTAACGTTTTTGCACCCACTGCCACCCAGCTCAATGTAACCATCTGCGAGGGCGGGTCTTATAATTTTGAAGGAAATATACTTACCATAGCGGGAACCTACATTGCATGGCTTACTGCAGCAGACGGATGTGACAGCCTGGTTATGCTGAATCTCAGTATCGCAACCAGTATTGAAACACAAGACCAGGTCACCATTTGCGAAGGTGAAAGTTACCCCTTTGGCAGCTTGATGCTCACACAGCCCGGAGTTTACACCCAAACGTTTACCTCTCAGCAGGGTTGCGACAGTATTGTAACCTTAACTCTTTCGGTGCTGCCACTGACCGTTATTAACACCCAGGCCACCATTTGTGAAGGGGAGAGTTACGATTTTAACGGCGAGCTGCTCACCACACCGGGAACCTATACCGATACTTCTGCAGGGCCCCAGGGGTGCCCTGTTGTAACTATACTGGTGCTCACCGTCAATCCTGTGGCATCTAACCAGGTTATCGCATTCATTTGTGAAGGCGAAACCTACGTGTTTGGCGACTTAACGCTCACACAAAGCGGCACTTATACTCAAACTTTTCAAACCACTCAGGGCTGTGACTCTATCGTAGAACTCACGCTTACCGTGCATCCTGTGTATGAAACAGAAATAGAGGATGCTATTTGTGAAGGGGAGGAGTATTTGTTTTTTGATATCTTTTTGTCGCAACCCGGAACTTATACCCACGTGCTTAGCTCACAGGCGGGTTGCGATAGTGTTATTGTGCTTCATCTCACGGTTTATCTGTCGTACGAGATTTTGACTTCGGCATCGTTTTGTGCCGGAGGAAGCTATATGTTTAACGGACAAGTCCTGGAAGAACCGGGAACCTATACAGCGCAATTGACCACAGTACAGGGCTGTGA
>JBJHCA010000085.1:0-13491 GCA_050485785.1 Saprospiraceae bacterium
GAGTATGCCCTCCGTTAAACTGAAAACATCAGGAATTGCTATCTTTGAGGCCTTTCAAGAATGATTAAACTACAGCTTATGGAAACTATGACATCGGCAGCAAAAAATGTTCAAAAAGACATTTTACCCATCAAAGGCACGGATTATATAGAGTTTTATGTGGGCAATGCCAAACAGTCAGCATATTATTATCAAAAAGCATGGGGCTACAAACTTGTGGCTTACAAAGGACCTGAAACCGGCAACCGTGAATTTTCGAGTTATGTGCTTGAACAGGGTAAAATAAGACTTGTACTCACTTCTGCTGTTCATCCAGATCATGCCATTGCCGACCATGCATTCCGCCATGGCGATGGGGTTAAAGTTCTTGCCCTTTGGGTTGATGACGCAAGGGCTTCATGGGAATCGACAACCGGCCGGGGTGCAAAATCGGCCTTTGAACCTTATGAATTAGAAGATGAAAACGGGAAAGTCACTTTGTCCGGTATCCACACTTATGGCGAAACCATTCATATTTTTGTTGATCGTAGTGATTACCGCGGCGTGTTTTTACCGGGATTCAAGCCTGTAGTAGACACACTGGAAACGGAACCTGTTGGTCTGCTGTACGTAGATCATTGTGTTGGCAATGTCGAACTGGGAGATATGAACCGTTGGGTTAAATTTTACCAGGAAGTAATGGGATTTAAACTACTGATCACTTTTGATGATAAAGACATTTCCACCAAATACACTGCCCTGATGAGTAAGGTGGTAGCCAACGGTAACGGCTATATCAAGTTTCCCATCAATGAACCGGCGAAAGGTCTTAAAAAATCTCAGATTGATGAATATCTGGAATTTTATCGGGGGGCGGGTGTTCAGCATATTGCCGTAGCTACTGACAACATTATTGACACCGTAAGCCGGCTGCGGGCCAATGGTATAGATTTTTTATACGTTCCGGACATTTATTACGACGATGTGCTTGATCGCGTAGGAAAAATTGATGAGTCCCTTGAAGAGTTAAAAAAGCTTAATATACTGATTGACAGAGATGAAGACGGGTATTTACTGCAGATATTTACACGTCCGGTACAGGACAGGCCGACAGTTTTTTATGAAATAATTCAGCGAAAAGGTGCAAAATCATTTGGAAAAGGTAACTTTAAGGCGCTCTTTGAAGCCATAGAGCGCGAACAGGAGCGAAGAGGAACCTTATAATTTATTTCACCTAAAATCATGAACCATGAAGTTTTCTTTACTTTCTCTTTTTGTTTTCTTTGGTGCCGGTTTTTTATTGGCACCCCAAACCTTACACGCAGCTGCAGAAAGCGCTAAAACCGAATTCGGTGAGAATCTGACCATGGCCGCTGAAAATTTTAAAGCTGCTGATTTTGCCACCATGAGTAAGCGCGATCAGCGCAGGATGTTACGGCAAAACATGAAATCTGTTGTAAAAAGTGCGCCCAAATCACTCCTCAAAGAGCAAATGTCCTCCAGGATGCGCCTGGGTTTGATCATTTTGCTGGCTGGGCTTGCTGCTATCGTAATTGCAATTATCTTGTTTGCAACATTCACTTGGTCTAGTTGGCTACTAGCTTATTTGCTCTATGTATTCGGAGGTCTGGCAATGACTATCGGGGGGATAATCATGCTTATTGATCTCTTCTCCAACTTCTGATAACATTAAAATTCGTAAAAAATCCCTGCATGAATATTCATGCAGGGATTTTTTTTATGTGATAAGCCGTACCTTAGCCTAAACGATCAGAATAAATTTACTAACCAAACTAAACCTGTTATGAGAACCAGCTTTATGAAAATGGCAGGCTTAATGAGCTTTTTGATGCTTTTTATGCTGCCCTCCAGCCTTTTAGCCTCCAGTTCAACAGAGGCAACCAGTTTGAGTACCACCCTTCAAGAAATCAAAGAAAAGGCTGTTGCCGCCGACTTTGAGAACATGTCAAAAAGGGATCAACGGCGGTTTTTACGCCAGAATCTCCGGGCAGTAACCCAACAAGTTTCCATTCAGTCACTGAACAAAGATCAAAGCAGCCTGAGCCCCCAAATGCGGAGAGGTATAATTCTGATCATTGTTGGAATCGTGATTGCTACCGTGGGAGGGGTTTTTGGCAGAGCACCAGGCGGATGGCCGCTTTACTGGCTCCTTTATCTGGTAGGTTCAATTTTAGTTCTCTACGGAGGATTGTTGATTTTGCTTGATTTGCTCGATTCCATTTAGGCCCGGTTTAAATCTGTTTTTTACAAATCCAGCCCTGCAATAATGATTTATTGCAGGGCTTTCTTTTAATTTTGCACCATGCAAAATCCACTTGTAATAGGTACCCGCGGAAGTGAACTGGCATTATGGCAGGCACATCATGTACAGTCACTTCTGCATGAAAAAGGAGTCCCTTCTGAACTGAAGATCATCAAAACCAAAGGCGATATAGAACAGCATTTGAGTTTTGATAAAATTGAAGGCAAAGGTTTCTTTACCAAAGAAATAGAAGATGCGCTTCTACTTGGAGAAATAGACCTTGCCGTACATTCGCTCAAAGACCTGCCAACTGCACAACCTGACGGGCTAAGAATTGCAGGTCTGTCGTACAGGGAAGATCCTTCTGACCTGCTGGTAATTCGTAAGGAAAGTTTCACCGCCGGAAAACTCTTAAATCTGCCCGAAAACGCAAGGGTTGGCACTTCTTCATCGCGCAGAAAAGCCCAAATGCTTAGATTCAGAACTGATGTTGACCTGCTTGACATTCGCGGTAATTTGCCCACCAGATTGAGAAAACTCAGTGAAGGACAGTTTGACGCTATCCTTTTAGCCAGTGCAGGAATTGCCAGAATTAAAGCGGATCTATCCGATTTTCATACCTATGCTTTTAATCCCAGGGAGTTCATACCTGCACCAGGTCAGGGTGTTATAGCTTTTCAGGTAAGGAAGGAAGACCACGAAACTAATAATGCCGTACGCCAAATCCATAATCAATCAGTGGCAGCTTGCACCAACATCGAGCGCAAAGCCTTGCAGCTTATGGGGGGGGGGTGCCACATGCCCCTGGGTGTTTACTGTATTCAGGATTCAGAACTCAACTATCACGTGACGGCAGGTTATGCCGAATACTGGGATCGGCCGTTTGTAACATGCAATTTGTCGTCTTCTACCAGCCATGAATTGGCAGAAACCATAGTTAAAATGCTCAGGTCAAAACTATGAGCACAGTTGTTCGTCTTTTTGTATCCCGAAACCGGGAAAATAATAATGAAGAGTGCCTGATCAGTTTACTCGAGTACAAAGGATATACAGTTGAAGGCATGTCACTACTCAGTATCCAATACCGCATATTGCCGCATTTACCTCACACTGACTGGCTTTTCTTCTACAGTAAAAATGGCCTGGATGCTTTGCTGAGTCAATTTTCAGTCGATGCATTATCCGGGAAAAAGCTGGCTGCTTTGGGTGAAGGAACCGCTAAACGCATGCGTGATTTTGGCTTGAAGTGCCGGTTTGTTGGCGATGGGATTCCGGAGAGTACCGCCCGGGCGTTTACTGAAACTGCCGGAAAGGACACGGTGACTTTCATTCGGGCCAGCCATTCCAATAACAGTATTTTAAATTTAATGCCTGCAAACTCAGCATGTTTTGACTTGATTGCTTACGACAACCAAATTGTCTCCCCGGCCGACTTAGCTCAACATGATGTTGCCGTGATCACCAGTTCCTTAAATGCCAGGGCCTACTATAAGTTTATGGGATCAGAAGCCGGGCCGGTTATTTGCATTGGTCGGCCCACAGCGAAAACTGCTAAAGAGCTTGGACTTGCCGTGATCGGTTCTTCTCCTTCACCGGTTAACAGGTTATTTGCAGAATATATTGACCAAGCCATAAGACAAACAGATTTGAACCTTTAGTTGCCCTGTTTTTTTTGTTTTTCAAGGTTGCCTATTTTGCTTTTCTGGTCGGCTATTTGCTTGTCTTTTTGTGCAAGCTCTATTCGCTGATTCTCCAGTTCTTTCCGCTTCCTTTCCACTTCTCTTTCCAGATTTCTTAAATCCCTCTCAGTTCTGGAGATCACCCTGCTGCTGTATCTGGCCCGTTCGCGTTCCATTTCGCGCAATACCCGCCTTTCCACAGCAATATCGCGTCCCATTTCTACCTTTCTCAAATGATCCGTAAAGGCGGACATGATCTTAAGAGAAGCTTCATAATTAGCCGAGTCTGTTTCTTTCTTCACCCAGGTGCTGTCCGTTTTAAACCAAACTGTTACTTCTGTTGCATTACCTACCTGATTGGCTTTACTGAGAATCAATAATTCTCCGGCACGTATACCGGTATTCCCGGGGTTACCTAGGCGTATTTCGTCTGAACCGCGGGAAGATCTGGTTCTTCCCATACGGTTTGACCTTGCAAACCCCTGCCATGCGCTTTCTGCTTCATTCTTGCTAAGTGTTGTTTTCACCGTAAATGAAGGGTGCATCCCCTCACTGTTGAGTCGGTCACCTTCGATTATCTGAGCCTGTATAGTACCCAAAGTTATCCAGACAAGACCCATCATGAATACAATTTTAAGACGCATAGCTTTAGTTTTTTGAGTGAACAATGATTACCAGCCTGCTCAGTACAGCTGCTTCAGTTCGGATCTGCAAAATATAAACGCCTGTACTTAAATCAGGCAACTCAATTTGGTATAAAGAATTGTCAAGCCATCCGCTACCAGAGCAAAGCTCAATCCCTTTTACAGAATATAAAGAATAGTCAATCAGACCGGTGTAAGGCGATGTTATGCTTAAATGGCGGGAAGCTGGCTGTGGATAGATCGCAAAATCGACGTTGCCCTGTTGACGAAGTATTGAAGTGTACATATTGTCGATATCATCACATAGCAGAAAGCCGGCAATCTGACTGACCGGGTAGGGAATTCCGGCATGATCCAGAACTCCACTGTAAGCCCCGGCCATACAAATCCTCTCTGCTAAAACCTCCATTGAAAACACGGCATGGATGCCGTTGCCTGTTGTACTTACCAGTGTATGAACATAGCCATTTTCAGGGTCAAGCATTGCCAGATATGCAGGCATTTGGGCATTATTTGAGATATCAATTTTGTGGGTGCCTGACAGCACTTCAAAAAGGTATTGCCCGGCTATCCAAAGTTTATCGCCAGTTGAACGCAGGTGTGTACCATTGACCTGTTGCTGCCCGTTGAAGGTTGTAACCCAGTTGAGATGATCAGGAAAGCTGAAAGATGCCAACCAGGTATCATTAAAAAAATCCGTGCTTTCTATTGTAGTCGAGTCATTAAACCTGAGAACACCGCTATAATTGCCCAAAATGAAGTAATGCTCACCTTCTCCAACAATTTTAACTGCACTGTCGTCAAATACACCGTTGAACCCCCTCAACCACATCGGTGAAAACAGGGAATCCAGACCCAGCAGAAAAACATTGGAATGGCTTGTCAGGGAAATCAGGGTATCTGTTCCTATTGAAAATTGTCCTTTATAGGTGCCTGCAACCAACAAAGAGCTATCCATACCATACATACTATTGATCTGTAAGGTGTTTGTACCCGCAAGCAACATTCCCCCCAGCATTCCCATCGATTGATCCAACTTTAAGATAAAGGACGATGAAAAAGAATCAGCAGAGGTCAGGAGCAGATCTTCAAACAAAATATCGCCGTTAAAATATACAGAGGCATACAGGCTGGAGTTGTCCGTGGCCAATGAAGTCAGCCGTTTAAATCCATTACCTTCCACTTTGACCAATTGCTTCACTTGCAGGTCATTATTAACTTTGGCCATAAACAGAGCAGACTGGCCACTGCCGGCATTGGCATAATGGCCATCCCAATCTAGTTCACCAAAAAACCGTCCACCTACCAAAAACATAGAATCAGATAGGGACATTACTGCCTGTAATTCAATATCTTCAGAAGAAGGCAGAAAACGCGAGTTTGCCGAACTCAACTGTTCATTGTCTATCATTTCAAAACTGAGCAAAAGTCCGGAAAGGTTCCCCGGATTCTGTTGCTCTCCGTGGTGTAAAAAACTCCCTTTGACTGCACATCCCAGAAGTATTTTTGATTCATCAGCAAAAATTGTACTGCAGTTATCGTTGCCGTTACTGTCTATTATCAGCAGTTGAGCGTTTATAAAAACCGGGAAACATAGTAACGCCGACACCAACCAAGCCGTTAACAGAGATGTTATTACATTTGCAATCTCAAAATTGTTACAACAATGCATAGCAAACTGATTATTACAGCAATGCTGTTCTGTTTTTTTGTTTTGGCCTGCCAAAATACCAGCGATCAAAATGACGCTCATGAAGACATTACTTACAGTGCTGACCCCGAAATTGATGCAATCACCAGGCAAATTAAGCAACAACCCGATAATGACCGGCTTTACTATGAGCGTGGTAAGTTATTTTTTGAACGCGACTTGTTTGAGAGTGCCATTGTCGATTTAGAACATGCCATTGAAATCAATAGTTCAGAAATAGAATACTATCACTTGCTCGCCGATGCATACATGGATTATTTTAAATCCAGGAATGCCATAGAAACACTGGAACTGGCCATCAGCCGGTTTCCAAATGATGCCCATACTTATTTAAAGTTAAGTGAATTTTACCTGATCCTTCATCAGTATGCCCGTGCCATTCGCACTGCTGAATCATTACTGGCTATATCGCCCGGCCATCCTGAGGCCAACTTCATTATCGGAAAAACTCACCAGGAAAGCGGACAACCTCAGCAAGCGATCCGGTATTTTCAGGCTGCCGTTCAGGAAGACAGCGATCATCTGGATGCCTACCTTGAGCTGGGAAACATTTTTTCTGATTTAGGGCAGCCCATCGCAATGCAGTACTTTAACAATGCCCGCCGAATTGACAGTACCAATGTGCTGGTTTTATACAGTATTGGCATGCATTATCAGAATCAGTATGATCAGGCTAAAGCTATTGAGTACTACGAGAAGATCATCCATCTCGATCCGCGTTATATGGATGCATACTACAACAGTTCTGTTATGTACCATGAACTGGGTGATCATGATAAAGCCAAAGAAGTGATTGAAATTGCCATCCAGATGGATCCCCGGTTTGCACGTGGACATTTTTTGCGGGGAGAATACTACCGTTTGGAAGGCAATACGGCAAGAGCAAGAGACAAGTATGAAGAAGCACTGGCCATAGAACCCGGTCTTCAATTGGCAAGAAATGCATTAGATAATCTCACCATGTAAAACCCGGCAATTCAATGTGGCCAGCAGGGTCATTGAATAATCTGATGCTTAAGCGAACCGCTCAATCATTAGTACTCCTGCCATAGTCAAACTCAGTGAATAGATTCTATCTTTGCGGTCGCAAACTATACAGCTCAGTTCATGGATAATTCAATTAAAATCAGCTTCCCTGATGGCACTGTCAGGGAGTACGCATCCGGTGTTACCGCTCTTGAAATTGCCAAAAGCATTAGTGAAGGACTCGCGAGAAATGTGCTGGTGGCAAAAATTAACAATGAAGTTTGGGACGCTACTAGGCCAATCTATCATGATGCAGAAATTGAACTGCTTCAGTGGAAGGACACAGAAGGGAAAAAAACCTTTTGGCATTCTTCAGCCCATCTGATGGCTGAAGCGCTCGAAGAATTATATCCCGGAATTAAGTTTGGAATCGGCCCTCCAATAGACAATGGTTTTTACTATGACGTTGACACCGGTGACAGGGTACTCACTCTACAGGATCTGCCAGTTATTGAGGCAAAAATGAAAGAGCTTGCAAGGCAAAAAAATGTTTTTACACGGGAAGAAGTAAGTAAAGCCGATGCGCTTCAGTTTTTCACAACGAAAGGTGATGAGTATAAAATTGAGCTGATTTCAGAACTCGAAGACGGGTCAATCACTTTTTACAAACAGGGCAGTTTTACTGATTTGTGCAAAGGGCCCCATATCCCTGAAACTTCGGCAGTTAAAGCAGTAAAACTAACGGCACTAGCAGGTGCATATTGGCGGGGAGATGAGACCCGAAAACAACTGACCAGAATATATGGCATTTCGTTTCCGAAACAGAAAGAGCTCGATGAGTATCTGGTGTTACTTGAAGAGGCTAAAAAAAGAGATCATCGCAAACTTGGTGCTGAGTTGGAATTGTTTATGTTTTCTGACAGGGTTGGAGCCGGGCTTCCTATCTGGTTACCAAAAGGTGCCGCATTGAGAAACAGGCTTGAATCTTTCTTAAAACAAGAACAGCTCAAGCGGGGATACCAGGCAGTAATTACCCCACATATTGGCAAAAAAGACTTGTACGAAACTTCCGGTCACTGGACAAAATACGGTGAGGATAGCTTTAAGCCAATTCAAACTCCCAAAGAGAACGAATCGTTCCTGCTGAAGCCCATGAATTGCCCCCATCATTGTGAGATATTCGGACACAAGCCCAGATCATACAAAGAACTGCCCATCAGGTATGCAGAGTTTGGTACAGTTTACCGATACGAACAAAGCGGTGAGTTACATGGCCTGACCAGAGTCAGAAGTTTCACCCAGGATGATGCACACATTTTTTGTACTCCGGAGCAACTCAAAGCAGAGTTTCTCAATGTACTTGACCTGACTATGCATGTTTTGCATAAGTTAAGTTTTAATAACTATACGGCACAAATCTCGTTAAGAGACCCGGGAAATCCGGATAAATACATCGGATCAAAGGAAAATTGGGACAAAGCAGAGCAGGCTATTATTGATGCCACAAAAGAAGCCAATCTGCAAACTACTGTTGAATTGGGTGAAGCAGCATTTTATGGCCCCAAACTTGATTTCATGGTCAAGGATGCTTTAGGGCGGTCGTGGCAATTGGGAACAATTCAGGTTGATTACAACCTACCTGAAAGATTTGAGCTCGAATACATCGGTCAGGATAACAATGCCCACAGACCGGTAATGATTCACCGTGCTCCATTCGGGTCCATGGAACGATTTATCGGTGTATTGATTGAACATTGCAATGGTAAGTTCCCGCTGTGGTTAAGTTCAGAGCAGTTTACAATTCTACCCATATCCGACAAATTTAACCGGTATGCTGAAGAAGTTCGTGAAACTCTCACGGGTAATGGATTTAGGGGTATCACCGATACAAGATCTGAAAAGATCGGCAAGAAAATTAGGGATGCTGAAGTGAACAAGATACCTTTTATGCTAATAGTTGGTGAAAATGAATTCCTGGATCAAAAAGTCTCCGTCCGCAAACAAGGAGTAGGTGACCTGGGTGTAATGGATGTTAGCCAGTTTGCTCAATTGATCAATGAGGAGATGGAACAATCATAGAAGAGGCTGATACCTACAAAGCAATGGGGATAAAAAAAAGGCCTGTGAATTCACAGGCCTTTTTTTATCTACTCTTCTTGAATATTACCTTCTTCCCGGAGCGCGGTCTATATACTCAGGAAGGTTATCCTTGTACTCAATATTCAGATCCTGATCAACGGAAAGTACTTTGATTTCAGTTCTCCGGTTATATTGATGCTCTTCTTCCGTACATTGAACACCATCGGTACATCCGTTGCGAATCTGATCTTTGCCGTAACCTCGGGCTACCAATCGACTCTTCGCAATGCCTTTTGCTACCAGGTATTCAACAGCAGCATTAGCTCTACGCTCAGATAAACCCTGATTGTAAGCTCTGCTACCTCTGGTGTCGGTATGTGCACTTAGTTCAATGATCATGCTTGGATAGTTACGCAATAGTTCTGCTACTTCATCCAAAATCGGACGAGCATCAGCTCTGATCGCATACTTGTCAAAATCGTAATAGATGGCTTCAAGCTCAATGACATCACCAGTTAAAAATCCACCAAAAGTAGGAATTCGACCGGTTCCGTCACGAACCTGAGACGGATCACCGGCATAGCCGTAGGCAGGAACCATTTCCAGTGTAACACTCAGTGTAGAACCTGCATCACACTCGATATTACGTGTAGAAACGGTTTTATAGTCTTCCTTAAAGTTACGCTTCCAGCCAAGGATTACAAAATCACATCCACAATCCAGACATGGGAAGGAGAATTCTCCTTTTATGTCTGTTACCATTTCATAATCCTCACCAGTACACATGTTGGTTATTCTGACGTTTACACCCGGCAAACGGTTTCCATACTTGCTGTTGATGGCAAGACCTTGCAGTGATACACACTCAGCACGCTCCAGTCCAATACAAAACTCCTTCAGCTCGGAACGGGTCATACCCTCAGTTGAGTACTCTTTAACCACAGGTTTGTAGCCTTCCTTCTCGACACGGAACACATAGTTTCTGTCCTGAACAAGATCATACTGGATCTCGCCATTCTCATCCGTAGTAAATGTAGCAGTTTTGCCTTTGTCCTCTGCTCTGCGTATCATACGGATGGTATATTCATCCGGGCCAACTTCACGAAGTTTGAATATGTACTCTTCAGTCATATCCATTAAAGTTCCATCAGCCAAACGTTCAGATATGGTTACTCTCGCACCCGGGATTCTTTGATTGGTCTCAACATCATACACACAAACCACATTCATGAGTACTCTGTCCTTTCTTTCCAATCCACGAGGAGCAATAAAAGAATACAGGTCATCACCTCCAAAACCACCATCTCTGTTAGAAGAGAAAAATCCTTCGGTTCCGGTTGTGTTCATGATAAATCCAATATCATCTTTGCTGCTATTGAAGGGCTTTCCGATATTGTACGGTGTACCCCAGTTTTCTCCATCATAATCAGCAGCAAAAATATCATACCCTCCAAGTCCGGGATGACCATTGGAAGAAAAATAAAGAGTATAATCATCATGAATAGAAGGGAAAGCATCGTGACCCGGAGTATTGATCTCCGGTCCTAAATTTTTTGGGGCAGTCCAACTTCCGTTGCGGAAGTAGGTAACATACAAATCAAGACCACCAAAACCACCCGGACGATCTGAAGCAAACACCAGAATATTGCCATCAGGGCTTATTGCTGGATGTGCATATATATGCTCGTTGTCATTAAAAGGAAGCTCTTCAGGTGCAGACCAGGTATTTCCTTGCTTAATACTGCGGTAAATCTTAAGTTTAACTGTTCCATCAGAGGCCTTTTGTTTGCGTCCGCGGTTATAACTGTTTCTGGTAAAGTAGACAATGTTACCAGAACGGTTAAATGACATGGGCCCCTCATGATACTTGGTACTCAACACGTCAGAAAACTCTCGTGCTTTATCCAGATTTCCGTCCTCATCAATTTCTGCAAAAAACATATTCATGAAAGGATGGCCCGTCCATGAGTCTGTTCCCTGTAGTGGTTTATTCAAACCACGGGAACTGACAAATACAACACCATTACGATAAAACACTGGGCTGTATTCATGATATTCAGTATTGACCGTATGCAGGTTAGTAACCTTGACATCCGCTTCCTTCATTTCATGTGCTCTGTCAGCTGCGGCCGCTAGCAATGCCCCTCGTTCATCAGTAGCACCGGCAATAGCATCATACTCAAGGAAGTATTTCTTTGCTTCCTGATATTTTTGATTTGCCATTAACGCCTGGGCATAGTGCAGCTTGTGGATAGCTTCCCCACTGCTTTCAACCACCTGGGCATACCATCGTTCAGCATTATAGTAATCCCCGGTGAGGCGATAAGCATTAGCAATCTTGATCATTGTTTCAAGATCGAGATCACTTTGCTGCTCTAACAGCGGAATAGCTTTTGCATAGCCATGATTGTCATAGAGCTTTTCAGCTGACTGCGCCATAACTGAAGCACCTGCAATGATGATCAATAAACAGGTTAACAATGAGTAACGGATATTTTTCATATCATGAAGTTTTTAAATTCTTAGCTCCGGTGTTCAGTTTGCCGGACTGAATCGTCATTTATCAATTTCAATCAAGGGATTCTCATCTAATTGAAAAACCTTGGATTTGCAAGTCTCTGTCCTCTGAATGCCATTCTGTACTCAAGCATCACCTCAAATGTTCCGGCAGTATAGGACTGTAGTTCCGTTAACGGAAAATCATATGCTATACCGGCCCTTAATGCCTCGCTTATTCTGTACTGAAGAACGAGATCAATGGATTCTCCAAATCCGCGATCAGTTGAGCCTCCAACCCGGTATGTAGCTCCTACCGCAAGTCTGTCCATGATCAACAAGCTCGCATGTGCATCAAAATCCAATGGTGCATGCTGCACATAGCGAGCCATAATCGAGGGCTGTAGTTTAAGTGCAGGAGACAGGGTGAAACTATACCCGGACATCAGATAATAATGACGCTTTAAAGTTGATATATTCACTTCCGAATCAGATGCTCCTATATAGGAAATATTGGACTCCAGAATATGCGGAACGGAAAGTCCAACATAAAACTTCTCATTCTCAAAGTATAAACCGGCACCAAAATTGGGCAGCCATTGAGAAGTTGGAACAGAAGGTATCTGGTCTTCGTATTCCAGAGGATTAGCCTGCGTCCAGTCAGTTCGGATGTTCTTAGCTATACCGGAAAGTCCGATTCCCAATGTCCCATTGGAAACTGGTACCCGATAGGCATAAGTACCACTTATGGTCCAGTTGTTGCTAAACCCAATTCTGTCATTGAATAGGGATAATCCAACTCCAACCCGATTATTCATCACCGGCGAGTGAAAATTAACACCGGCCACAGTTGGCGCCCCATCAATAGTTACCCATTGGGTCCTGTAGATTGCTCCAAAGGCAGCTACATCATAACTGCCGGCAAAACCGGGGTTAAATGCAAGCTTGTTAAACATAAACTGCGTAAGCAAAGGCTCTTGCTGAGCAAAAGTTACAACTGCTAATGAGCAGCTAAGGACAATAGTTGTCAGAAATTTTCTCATGGTATAGAGTTTTCTGTAAGCTTAAAATTAGTCGTTATTTAAGTCTGGGACAGGTGCTTCCACCTGTCCCAAAAATCATTCTATCGGTGAATCACGATGTAACCCTGCATATCCTGATCAAAGTTGCCATCGTTATTCGAATCATACTGCAATACATAGAAGTAAGTACCTGAAGGCAGATCATTTCCGGCATATGTACCGGCCCAATCATTCATGTATGGCGCAGCTCTGTGTACCTCGTCACCCCATCTGTTGAATATCACGATTCTGTTGTTGGGGAACTCGTTGAGACATGGGATAACCAGTTCATCGTTAACACCATCGCCGTTAGGTGTGATGATATTAGGAACTACACAGTCCTCTGCGCTGGTACCCACTACAATACTTACTGTTGCCATATCGCAAAGATCAGGACATTCATCGGTACAAAGCTGATACGTAAATGATGTTTCCCCACCAAAGCCTGAGCCAAGCAGGATAGTGAAACTGCCATCTTCATTCAGTGTAAGGCTTCCAAAGTCAGGTCCGCTAACCAACGTTACCGTTCCGCTCTGAGAGAATTGAAGGTCATCATTATCCATTACATTACCTGAGATGACAATACTTTGACCGGGTATCGGATCAACAGTAA
>JBJHCA010000086.1:0-13262 GCA_050485785.1 Saprospiraceae bacterium
ATTTGGTTTCAGGGCCAAGGTAAGGAATAATTAACATCAGATTTACATAGCAGCTGAAAAATTTTAAACGGCAAAGCCTCAATAAATGATTATTCGGTTGGGAAATTAGCGAATAAATAAAAAATAAATTGGGAGAAGCCTGTTTTAAGGCATAAAATATTTGCCTTTTGTGTTTGAATCTCAGTAAGTTAAGCATTGCACATGCTTCATGTTAGGCCATATTTTGCTCCGCGAATAAAAGTGGAGGTTGCAGGTTTTGTGATGTAGAGATGTTTGTCTATTTTTACCAAAATTTTACATTAAACGTGTTCCGTCATATTCCCTCGTTCCTTCAAAAATATCAGAAGCTTCCGCTTCCTGAGCTAGGATGCATTACGCTGGAGCGTCAGCCTTCGGGTATTCACTATGGAGAGGGAACGCTGCGCCCACCGGTTTACAAAATTGTTTTTCAGGAAGATAAGAATACTATAGCCGGCATCTATGATTTCTATTGGCATCAATTTACAGGTTCTGATGTGTTCGGAGCTCCGACTGACGGCGGACTGGACAAATTGAGCCGGGAGATTCGCCATGCAGTGAACAGAGATGAAGTACTCACCATTGGGGATCTGATCAGGTTTTACAAAGATGACAAGGGGGCTATCCGCTTTAAAGCGCTCAATACCATGCTCCCCGAAGAAATGTTCGGACTTCCGGAGCTGAACTATTTTCCTGTTTCGAGAGAAAAGCCAAAAGAGGCCATATCCGCACAACAAAGAGCTATCCCCAAAAAGAAGAGGAAACCCGTTTATACCTTGAAAACTGTATGGGCTTCCGCTATTGTGCTATTGCTTCTCATCGGTGTAATCAGTGTGGTTAATTACGTCAATGAAAATCAGCTTTTTAATGCCATTCAGGTTGCAGATGAACGCAATGAGCGATTGAATAAACGGCCGGCTGATATTACTGATGTGCATGCTTATTCGCCTGCTGAACGAACTCCGGCCGCACCGGTTGACGATGAAATGCAGCCAGCAACAGAGGGTTATGGATTTGAAGAAGATAACGGTGTAGTTGGAATAGAAACCTCTGAAGATCCGGTTGCGGAAGTTGTGCCCGGGGAAACAGTGGCTGAGGCTGACCCTGTAGTTGAGGAGTTAGAGGTCCCGGTGGTGGATGAAGATCCGGATACCAATTTTGACGGGCCGGTAATATTTATTGAACTGCTTTGTAATCAGGCGAATGTGAGCCGGCTATTGAGTAATATTGAACAGGAAGGCTATGTTCCTTTTTCCCGCCCCCGAGGCCGGTGTACGCAAGTCGGTATCTATGCCGGATCGGTGAACAGCGATACCCGGCACGCACTTCGGATTATTAAGGAGCGGTATAATCCGGATGCATTTCTGGAATAAGCCGGGTTTATCTGAACCCATTCCGGCCCTTAGCCTTATATAAGAAACATTTTCATGACAACTGATAACGTTTTGCTGGAATACCCTAAACTCCGCAATCCATTTGTGCAGGGTGGAGTGGTTTTTGCCGGTGCATCGGCTGCTATGGTTACGGGGCTTGGTCTTCCTGTTGACGAAGTGAAGTTTCCCTATATGTGTGCGGCTGCTTTTTTGTTTTTATTCTCCATTTTCAGCAGCATTATTTCATTTGCCGGCGGTGAACCCAACCGCTATCTGTCGCTTTCCATTTCGGCTTATATGCTCCTTCTGGCAGGGATGTTGCTGGCGGCATGGCTGTTCAGCGGCACACCGGTTCACCAGGCAGGTTCGTATCTTTGGATATTGATGGTACTCACTTTTGCGCATTTCATGCTGCTAACCATCACCTTTGCCATTCGCTGGATCGCGGATTTTTTTCGACGCCGTGACGAGTTTTCTGCAGGGAAATGATCAGGGCATGATCATGAAGGTGGTGTGGTAAACACTTACACCATCGGTAAGCCTCAGAATATAAATTCCGGCTGCCCAAATTCCGGGCAATTTTACTTCCGCAGGAATACCTACATTAATCTGGTGATAGAGTAAAACCCCCTGCATGTTGATCACTTCCACCAGTGTTTTGAGTCGGGGATATTCAGGCAGCCCGCTAATCCGGAAAACCGGATTATCTATGGACACAGGATTAGGACTGACTTCTGGACGAATCCTGAATATGTTATTGACATCGTTGGTCATCAGATGATGTCTTCTGATGATGAAATCCCTGAGATCGGTCAGGTTTTGCTCAAACGCATACTGAGTGGATGGGAAATGCCAGCGTCGGATGTGCCATGGCAGCATGGTCTTGTAGCGGGCAGCCATCTGATCCAGTATCGGGAGCATCCGTGCGGGGTGAAAAGTGTTATTGAGATGATCGATAAAGCGTTGGGTAAACAAAGTCTTGAATTCTTCGTTTTGCAGTGCTTTCAGGATAATCCGGTAATACTGGGGATCAGAGTGATCCGGCAAAATGTGTATGTCCTGAAACAGATGGATGAGGTTCTTGTCACCATGTCTGATCATGCAGGCATCACAGTCGAAATAGAACCAGCGCCACAGGCCTCCCTCCGGTCGCCAGGTAGTATAATTGTGAAAGGGCCAGTCGATATTGCGCAGATACATTTCGGCAATGAAATAATCGGCCAGATTTACCGGATCAATGCGCTGCTGCAGTTCTTCAAAGTATTCCGGACTGGAAGGCTTGGCGTTGTCCACCCAATGTTGCAGAGCAAAAAAGGCTTCACTGCTTCCATCGCTCACCACTCCCCACTGATCAATCAAGTCGAGATTATCGGGGTTGGCTTCATTGTTGGCCTCAAAAAAATACGGATCAACCCGCTCACGCAGGTGGTGAATGCCCCAGAATTCGCCGTTGATAAACACTAGTACGGGCAGAAACTCCTGGTAGTCGAGGTCCATGTTCCTCACAATAGCTGCAGTATATTCATCTGTGAAGCCAACGTTTCTCCAGTCACCCATGGTGGTTCTGAGCAGCAATCGCCGGAAACTGTTCAGGTGGGGCTTGTTGGGGAAAAAGGGGTAGTCAAAAGTGTTTTGACTATAGCTGTTGCGGGCGTATAGCCGCAGACTTTTCTGGGGCTGCCGACGCGAGCCCATTCCGTGAACCCTGAGTCCGGCTTTTTGCTGAAAAACCGACACCCGGTGTTCATTGATGAATGCAATTTCTGCTTCCCGCTCCCATTGTTCACCCCGCTGCCAGTAATGGGGATAATTGGGGTTAACCTCATAAGGTGGCCCGGGCACGTAAATTCCCGCCTCATCGCCGAAAAGGTCTTCGGGCTCAGTGATCAGTGCAAACACGGGCCAGCCGGCCATCATTTCATTCCCATTTTCGATAAAATACGTTCCCGAACAGGTGTGACTCACTTTCTGGCCCTGAAAATAAGCGGCGGCACGAAAGATGATCCCGGCGGGTAAATCTGTTTCGGGTTGCTGCCATTTCCGGGCAGTTGGTATGTTCATCAGAGCCGGGGCTGCCTCCATGCCCCGCTCAAGTAACAGTGTGCCGGTGAAAGGTGCAGACCCCGGATGGGGTTCAGAACCGTCAAGGGTATAAAAAATGTCCACATCAGTTCGTCTGAAGCTGATCTGTATGTCTGTCCCCTCAGGATAAAAACCCGAAACAGGCATATCAAAGGTGTCAGCAGGTCCGATGGTGATGATTCCTGCTGCATTGGAGGTCCCCGGGGTACTCAATTCAAAATAAGTCCACTCTGCTGCCCCGTCATACCGGCGACCAAATGACACGTCAGTGGGAACAGCTACTGCACCCACAGAGTCTATCAAATGGCCGGCCGGATCAAAAAGCAATAATGGTTCTCCCTCAGTGTCTATTTTGAAATTAGTATGCAGCCAGGGTCCGAATTTTCTGTTTTTACCCGAAGTGAAAATGAGCAGATGCTGGCCGGGCAAAATGCTGACATTGGGAAAAATCCAGCGGGCCGGCTGTGCGGGATCATCCGTAATCCGGTAGTTGAGCAGATTAACCGTTGTCGACCCCGGGTTGTAGAGCTCAAGCCAGTCCTCGTAGTCACCATCCTCATCGGTCAGGGTATTGTGGTTGGATGACATGAATTCATTGATCACTACTGTTCCGGCGGATAAGGCCGCGGGAAAAAACAAACACAATATGATAAGACGACACAACATATTATCTTCCTCCTATGGCTACGGAAAATACGAGATAGGACCGGTCGGAAAGGGCTTCAACTTGACCAAGAAATGCATGATCATACAGGTATGCAGTTTTTTGATGCTGAAGTTTAAAACCCAGACGGCCATAAATCCCACAAGGACAAAGACTAATGCGATATCCAAGCCCGGGCTGCATATACCAGCCGTTGGTTTTATTGTATCCTGCAGCAGCATTGCTGCGCAATTCAGGAAAAACAATTCCACCTGAAAACCCGAAATACATACTGTTTCCCTCGGGCCGGGCCAGAAATTCCGTATACAATCCGGGATTGATGAACACCACTTCGTGTTCAACCACTACATTCAGTTGTAATCCTGCATTCCAGGCCGGCAGCATGTGAATCCCTGCCATGGCATCCACTGACCGTGCGCTCTGATAAATAAAGTTATCCCGATTGATCTCTCCTCCAAGCCACAGTGATGTACCCGCCATGACAGAGAATTTTGGTGCCGATGAATTTCCCGTAGTGTCCGGATCATAGTGCAATTGTTCGCCTTTCAGCTCAGGCAGGCACATGTATCCCATGAAAATCAGGAAAATAAGGCTTCGCAAAATATTCATGGTACAATCATTCAGGCTGTTAATAGTTTTCCGCAGCCCAATGTCAAAAGAGCGATCTGTGGCTGCGGTACAAAGTGTTATTCTTACTGATCCTCATCGTGCAAAATGGCATCCAGCTCGTCTTCAATGCCTCGCAAGGCTTCCTCGCAGAGCTTCACCAGTTCTCTGGCCCGGGCCACTTGCTGTGTCAGGTGGTCAATGCCGGGGTTGTCACTTTGCAGTTTTTCTGCAATGCTTAGCAGCTCTTCGTAGGCTTTGTCAAAACTTTTGGAGGATTTGGCCATGGGAATTATTTTTTTGTGCTTGCCTTTAATTTTGCCGGGCTGCTTTTTGTTTCAGATTCTGTCCGGTATAGATTGGGGATAACTTTTTGTTGTGCATCGTGCCACATCACTACCCATGGCCTGGCCGCATCCAGTGCTGCAGCGGAAGTTACAGTGATATTGTCTTGTTTCACCAGGGTGTAGCCCTTGCGCAAAATCTGCTGTGGGTCGGATAGTTTGATGAGGCTTCGGATGCTTTCCAGGCTTTGTTTTCTGTTTCTGATGCTGTCTCCGGCCCGGTGTAATGCGTCCTGCATCAGACTTCTGACCTTCATTTTGTAGTCGGTGAGCAGGGTGTAGCTGTGTTTGCGCAAAACCACTGCCTGACGTTGCAGTTCTTGCCGGCGTTTGCTCACTGTTTTGGCTGCCAGTATGGTAATGAGCCGAAGTGTATCCCTGATCCTGTCTTCGAACTGTCTGTTTCGCGTCACTATAAAGTCAGCTGCTGCTGTCGGCGTTTTGAGCGAAGTATTGGAAACCATATCTGCCACACTCTGGTCGGTTTCATGTCCGATGCCGGTAAGTACAGGTAAAGGTGCCTGAGCCAGCGCAGCACACAACCTGTAATCATCAAACCAGCTCAGATCCAGTTTTGAACCTCCACCCCGGATAAAAACGATGACGTCAAATCGGTGCTTACGGCGGTTAATTTCCTGCAGGCAATGCACTACATCTGCGGAAGTTTTTTCCCCCTGCATGGCAGCCTGAAACAGGGTGGTCTGAAAGCGGTAGCCTTCTGTGTTTTTATACAAGTGTTCGATAAAATCTTTGTATCCCGCAGCTTCAGCAGAAGAAATTACCGCAATGCGGCGAATGACCTTAGGAAGCGGCAGGGCTTTGTTGGTATCCATCAATCCCTCGCTCATCAGCTTGCGGATCACTTCATCGCGTTGCTGACTTAGTGCTCCAAGCGTATAGCTGGGGTCTATGCCTTTGATGACAAACTTGAGACCGTACATCACGTGAAAGTCAACCTCAACCTGCAGCAGCACCTGCATGCCCTCCTGCAAGAGTTCTTGGAGAAACTCGCCGAATTTATACTGCATCCGGTTGTGGTCGCCCTGCCAGAGCACTGCTTCACTGCGGGCAACGATGTTCTCGCTGTTGGAGTCCTTTTCTACCAGGCTGATGTACCGGTGGCCACGGGAAACTTTGAGTTGGCCTATTTCGCAACGCACCCAGAGGCTTTGATCAAAGTTGATGGCCAGTGCCTGCTTGATCAGTTGATTGATCTCAAACAGCGAGAAAAATGCCTGTTGGGGAGAATGCATATTGCCAAAGGGATTTCATGAGTACAAACCGGATCAGGCCGGGTTAAGCACTTGAGTGACCAGAGCGGCAGCTTCGCGCAATTCTATGGCAGAATGTACTTCCAGCCCCGAGTCATCGATCAGTTGCTTGGCGATATCGGCGTTGGTTCCCTGCAGTCGTACAATTATGGGTACATGGATATTGCCAATGTTCCTGTAAGCATCCACAACTCCCTGGGCTACGCGGTCGCATCGCACAATACCGCCAAAAATGTTGATGAGAATGGCTTTTACCCTGTCATCACGAAGGATAATGCGGAAAGCCTGTTCTACACGGGCCGCATCGGCAGTACCGCCCACATCCAGGAAATTGGCCGGCTCCCCGCCGCTCAGTTTGATAATGTCCATGGTGGCCATGGCCAGCCCTGCACCGTTAACCATGCAGCCGACATTGCCATCCAGATTCACGAAATTGAGGCCGTACTTTTTGGCCTCCACCTCGGTCGGGTCTTCTTCACTGGTATCGCGAAGCGCAGCCAGATCGGGATGGCGAAACAGCGCATTGTCATCCAGGGTAACCTTGGCATCCACTGCCACAACCTTGTCATCAGAAGTTTTGAAGCAGGGATTGATTTCAATAAGACTGGCTTCTGCTCCCTGATATGACTTGTAAAGGCCATTGATAAAGCGGATCATATTTTTGAGTGCATCGCCGCTCAGGCCCAGATTAAAGGCAATTTTAGCAGCCTGAAATGCCTGAAGCCCCAGGGTAGGGTGGATGTACTCCTTGTGCACCAGGTGAGGTGTTTTTTCTGCCACCTCTTCGATATCCATACCTCCTTCGGTACTGTAGATGATTACCGGGCATTTTTTCTCGCGGTCGGTGAGAATGGAAACGTAAAATTCTTTTTGCTCAGCGGGACCCGGATAGTACATATCCTGGGCTACCAATATTTTGTGGACTTCTTTACCGGGGCCTTCCATTCCGCCGGGAGTTTGCGGTGTTTTCAGCATCATTCCCAGAATATTGGAGGCATGGGTTTTTACTTCGTCGTGGTTTTTAGCCAGCTTTACCCCGCCGCCTTTACCTCGCCCGCCGGCGTGGATCTGTGCTTTGATAATGCACCAGTCGCTGTTGAACTGATCCTTTACCTTGCGGGCAGCTTCGAGGGCCTCCTCTACGGTTTGAGCAACAAAGCCTTCCTGGATGGGTACGCCGTAAGATTTGAGAATGTCTTTAGCCTGGTATTCGTGAAGATTCATAAGATGGATTATTTTTGCGGCAAAGGTATTGTTATTTTGAAAAAATTGCGGACAACCGGCATCAATGTTCCGCAAAAGCTGCCAATTGCTTACAATTTGTTCAGTATCTTAATGCAAGGGTAAACTACCGGATTGCTCACAACGTTAGTGACATCGAATAAATGCCATATCAGATGATGAAAATTACCGATTACACGCTTCAGGCTATGTTGCTGGCCCTGGCTATGACTGTGAGCGCTATGAGCTTTGCCGGCAGCGGTCATCGCATCAGTATCGAAGTGAGTGAATACGAAGAACCCTACATACTGCTGGGGTATTATATGGGCAATCGCTCCTATATTCACGATACGCTTCGTGTAAATCAAAACGGGCTTTACGTGGCCTCAGGAGAAGAAGCACTTACCCCGGGTCTGTATTTGGTGATCCTTCCCCCGGAAAACAATTATGTGGATATAGTGGTAGCCCCCGGTGATCAGCATTTTGATGTGAGCCTCCATTCCCGCGATCTCAATAAAACGCTGCAAGTCAAAGGCTCGGCATCCAATGATCGCTTCCTTGAATACACCAGGTTTCTGGCCGAACAACGCGATGTGGTGAAGCAGTTTCAGACCGCAAAAGAACATGCCGGTTCAGCGGAGGACAAAGAAGTGATGGAACAGAAAATTAAGGAGATCAATGATAAAGTGGCCGCGTTTCAGGAAAAATTTCTGAGCCATGATCCCGGCAACTATGTAACCAGGCTCATCAGAGCCACCATAGACGTGGTTGTTCCTGAACCCGATGACGAAAGCCTTTCGGAGGAGGATAAGCAGTGGTGGAAGTATTATTATTACCGCAATCACTATTGGGATAATTTTGATCCCGGCGATCCTGAAATGCTGCGTACACCTATTATGTTCAACAAGATCAATACCTACATAGAGCGGGTAACCCAGCGCAATCCAGATTCCATCAACGCATCACTGGACCTGGTTTTGGAAAAAATGGAGAAAACCGCACCGGAATCGTTCCGCTTTTACCTGATCCATTACATCAATGAGTTTGCCCGCTCCAACATTGTGGGCATGGATGCCGTTTATGTGCACCTGGTCAAAAACTATTACGAATCCGGCCGCGCCCATTGGGCCGATCCTGAGCAGATCGAACGCATGGTGGACAATGCCAACAAACTGGAGCCCCTGCTCATTGGCCGCGTAGCTCCCGATCTGGTAATGGAAGACAAAAACGGCAAACAGTGGCAGCTTCATGACATCGATGCCGAATACACCATATTGTATTTCTGGGATCCGGATTGCGGCCATTGCAAACGCTCAGCACCGCAACTCAGTGCATTTTTTGAAGAATTTGCCGATCGGGGCGTGAAGATTTTCAGCGTTTGCAGCAAGCTCACTACCCAGGTACCGGAATGCTGGGAAAGCGTAAAGGAATTCGGTTTCGACGGCTTTATCAACGTAGCTGATGCTTACCATCGTTCCCGCTACCGCATGATATACGATCTCAAGTCGTTTCCGGTGCTCTATGTGCTCAACCGCGACAAGATAATTGTCAGTAAGCGAATTGGTGTGGAGCAGCTCAAGGAAGTGATTGAGGCATTAAAGGCAGCCGGAGTTTAATGGTTTAGCCATGAGAAGCTTTGTTATCGTTTCTTTTTTTCTGATCACTCTTTGTGGCAGCCTTTCAGGCTGTGATAACCATAATAGCCAGGTAGCCGGATCCGATGGAGTGGCCTCTATTCTGCATTCTGCAACACCGGGGCATACTGCCCTACCTGTTATTAACCGCACTGAAGCCGAATGGAGAAAAATTCTTTCAGCCGAACAATATCGAATATTGCGGGGCAAAGGTACAGAACCTGCTTTCAGCAGCCCCCTCAACCGGGAGAAACGCTCCGGGAGCTTCCATTGTGCAGCGTGTTCACACACCCTGTTTCACTCGGCAGCTAAATTTGATTCCGGCACGGGATGGCCGTCTTTTTACCGGCCTGCCAGTGATTACGCCGTCACCCTCGCCGAAGACCGAAGATACGGCATGGTCAGAACGGAAGTGCTTTGTTCCCATTGTCACAGTCATTTAGGCCATGTGTTCAACGATGGCCCGCGGCCCACCGGTCTGCGGTATTGCATCAATGGCCTGGCTCTTGATTTTGTCCCTGATTAGCAGGTTTTCTTCGCCACACCAAAAATCATCATTCTTTTTTCTATATGCGACCCTTTCAAGGTCGTATTGAATCAACAATTAATTTTGAGTGCTTTGGCACTACATATC
Organism: Saprospiraceae bacterium; assembly: GCA_050485785.1. GTDB lineage: Bacteria > Bacteroidota > Bacteroidia > Chitinophagales > Saprospiraceae > JBJHCA01. Next base: position 9,848 of record JBJHCA010000086.1, read on the forward strand.
AGAAACCCTCGCCCTCAACGTCAAAAAAACAAAAACAACAAAATTTAAAAACACCGTGAAACGGTGCAACAAAGAGCTACCCCAAAAACAAATCAAAAAAAAACCGCTACACCCGAAGGTGCAACGGCTTTTTATCTCGAACGGTAAACAGCATAGTTATCAGAAAATGTAGCGTACGCCCAGACGCATTCTCCAACGGCTGCTGAAGTCGTTGATGGAATATGAATCAGTGCCGGTTACATTGCGAGTGTAAGTAAACTTCGGTGTGGTGTTGTCATCTTCATAACCCACAAAATTGTAAAGCTCGTAGTTGTTGAAATCACCCGGAACACTGTAGCGTACACCCCATGAAGAATTTATGAGGTTAGCCAGATTAAACATATCGAGGCTGAATTGCAGGCGGTGCATACGATCACCGATCATTAGGCCTACATCCTGACGAATTGCCAGATCGAGGAAGCTGGTGAAAGGCATCCAGTTGGAGTTCTTTTCTGCATACCCGCCACGATTTTGGCTAAGGTATGAATCTGCTTCGATGTATGCATTGAGATTGGCCCACTGATCAGCTGCAGACAGTGTAACTACGCCATCGTTATTCACGATATCCACCAGATTGATCTCATTCTCGTTAGCAGGAATCCAGATGAGTGAACGCTGACGCCCAGTACTGCCTGTTTCGCGGTTGAGATTGCCCGCAGCAGGACTACCAATTACATAGGAGAACGGACTTCCGGCTTGACCATCGTAGAACAATGATATGGTGGTGGTAGCATTGCGGGCTTGATTCCAATCAAAAGAATAGCTGAGACCGGCAATAACCCGGTGACCCAGGGCAAAATCAGAACGGCCGAAAGATGCGAAATTTCTGCCGTCGACATTCACCTGACCCCGCCACTGGCTTGAGTTTTGAGATGAAGTGCCTTCACTGAGCGCATAAGCGTCTCCATAGGTATAAGCCAGCGATGCTGCCAGACCAAAATCAAACTGCCTGTTGAGAGCCAGGGTGACGTTGTAAGTGTATCCCTTACTGGTATTAGAGCCAAGGTAGATGTCGGAATATCTGGGATCCAGTCTGCGGTTGACGTAAACCGGGCGGGTATCCGGGGTATTGGTCCAGTTGAAATCAACTTCCGGATCGGAGTTGATATTGGTATAAACTACATTATTCAGTGTTTTGGTATAAATACCCTCTAGCGTGGCATTGATACCACCGGGTAATTCGGTATCAAAACCCAGATTGGCACGGGCTACCTGCGGATACTTGAAATCGGGCGTAAAAACATCAACTGTGCCGGAGGGTACACTGAAATTTTCGTTGATATACTGGGTATTGACATCGGGATTGAAAATGATGGGCTCACCGCCAAAGTCAGCCGTAGTTACCCTGCCTATAGTGATACCATTATTATTGAACATGCCTCCAGGCCATACAAATGGAATGCGGGAAGTGAAAATGCCTGCACCACCGCGCAGCACATGTTGCCGGTTGCCGGTAATGTCGTACTCAAAGCCCAAACGGGGTGAAAACATCAACTGCATACCCGGTGCTTCTCCGCCACGGATCCCGTCAGCTACATCCCAATGTTGCTCTAGCAAGGGTACGGTTTCCGTGTTGAAAGTCGGGTGGATGTCCGGTTGAGAAGTAATTCTGGGAAGGTCAATGCGCAATCCACCGGTAAAGGTAAACTGCTGACTGATACGCCACTCATCCTGAATATAGAACCCCAGTTGCATGGCATTAAAGTCTGCCGCTGCCGCAGTTTCGCTGCCAGTGATGTTGTCAACCAGAGAGTATCCGCGGTTGTATGCAATAGCCGGCTCACCTGCCAAAAATGATTCCAGGCTGGAAAAACGGTATGTTCCAAAGTTCTGACCGATAAATACATTGAATATGCTGTAAAACTCATTATGGGTGCCTATGGTAATGGTGTGGTTACCCCGATAGAGTTTGAAGTTATTGGTAATGGTAAAAATGTCCTGATCCAGGCGATTGGCTGTTGAAAATTCCTCAGAACCGAGGCGGATAACACCCAACCCGTCGTTGATGAATATGTAGGGGAAATCATCGCCAATGGGTTGGCGGTGGTCCCTAACGCGGGTATAACCCACAATAAGGCTGTTGCTGGCATTGTTGCCAAACATCGAATTAAGTTCAATGGCACTGCTGTTAGTAGTTGAGGGGAAATAGATACCATTGTTGGAAAAATTAATGGTTCTGGCTACGGAATTGTATCGGGTAATACTTTCACCCAGCGTATAGCTGTGGCGAACGGTCAGCCGGTTACTTGAATTCAGATTGAAGTCGAGCTTGGCAAAGATCTTGGTGCCGTTCAGTTCGCGGGCCACATCGCCATAATCACCGGGATCGTATCCGAACTGGTTCTGTAGGTGTGCTTTAAGGGCATTGAGTTGTGCTTCGGTAGCATTGCCCTCATAAGTGCCAAAATCAAATGGCAGTGGTGTCTGATCCCGCTGTAACTCTACATTGGCAAAAAAGAACACGCGATCTTTAACAATGGGCCCTCCCAGTGAAGCACCAAATGTTCTTTGATTAAATGGTGCTACGGCTATAGGGTCGTTGCCGGTGCGATCTGTAATGCTGCGGTTGGTTTTACCCACCAGGCTTTCATTTTGGAAAAAGTAGTAGGCTGTGCCTTCATAGCGGTTAGTACCGGACTTGGTGACGGCATTGATACCGCCACCGGCAAATCCGCCCAATGTAACATCATAGGGGCTTAGCACCACCTGAAACTGATCTATGATATCCATGGAAAATGGAGAAATGCCCGTTTGGCCACCATTGGTGCCTGATGATGCCAGCCCAAAAACGTCGTTGTTTACCGCCCCGTCAATATAAATGGCATTATAACGGTTGTTGATGCCGGCAAAAGCCGTTCCTCCGCCATAGCCGGTTGACTGTGGGGTAAGCCGTACAAAGTCAGTAATATCTCGGTTCAGTGTGGGCATTTTTTCGATGTCGGCACCGGTAATTTGTGTGCTGGTACCCGATGTAGCACCCACTGCACCGGAACGAGCCACTACTTCAATGCTCTGAAGCTCCAGTGCACTTTGTTCCATTTCAAAGTTGATCCTTCTGTTTTCTCCCAGGCGAAGCTGAACATCAGTCAACTCCTGTTTAGTGTATCCTACATACGACACGGTAATGGTGTACGGTCCGCCAACACGCATGTTGGGTATACGGTAATTGCCTTCTACATCAGTAATAACGCCGTAAAATGTACCCGTAGGTTCGTGCAGGGCAGTAACACTGGCCCCGATCAGTGACTCGCCCCGTTCGTCATAAACGGTGCCGTTAACGGTTGCCGTGGTCACTCCCTGACCCGACATGTGGTTTGCCAAGCCCACCAGGAGCACTAGCATAAGCCCGGAAAAAATGCGTAAAATTGATCTCATG
>JBJHCA010000087.1:0-12927 GCA_050485785.1 Saprospiraceae bacterium
ATCCTGAGGCCATTAAGCCCAGGGCGAGAAGGAAAATGGTGGTTCTAAACATAAATATAAATTTTACAGCTAAACTGTAAGTGACCGCGGCAAATTATTAAACATATTGCCGGTTCGACAAAATACATGGAAAATTTGACAAAACCAGGTTGTAACATCACACGTATATTCTGCCATTAAGATTGTAGCCAATAACATTGCATCCCGTTCCCGTTCAGTTTGATGAATTCGTTGTCCATGCAGGCAAAATATGAATGCAGTGATCAGAACTAACGTATATTTGCAGCATGAAAAACATCCGCAACTTCTGTGTAATAGCTCATATTGATCACGGTAAAAGCACCCTGTCCGATCGTTTGCTCGAGTTTACCAAAACCATTTCAGCAAGGCAAATGAAAGAACAAACCATGGATACCATGGATCTTGAACGGGAACGGGGCATTACCATCAAATCGCACGCCATACAGATGTATTACCACCGTAGCGACGGCGAAGTATATACATTCAATCTTATTGACACTCCGGGTCATGTTGACTTCAGCTATGAAGTATCCAGATCAATAGCCGCCTGTGAAGGTGCCTTGCTACTGGTGGATGCCACACAGGGAATTCAGGCCCAAACCATCAGTAATCTCTATCTGGCCATTGAACACGACCTCGAGATCATTCCAATTCTCAACAAGATCGACATGGAAAATGCCATGATCGAGGAGGTTTCTGATCAGATCATCGACCTGATCGGACTGAAGACTGATGATATCATTTTGGCCAGCGGTAAAACCGGACAAGGCGTGGAAAATATCATGGAAGCTATTGTTGAACGAATCCCCCCGCCCAAAGGCGATACGGAAGCTCCGCTTCAGGCTCTGATCTTCGATTCCATTTTCAATTCCTACCGCGGCGTAATTGCTTATTTCAGGATCATGAATGGCGTGCTCCGAAAAAATGATCATGTCAAATTTTTCAATACCGGTAATGATTACCATGCGGATGAAATTGGCATTCTGCAGCTTGACATGATACCCAAGCAGGAACTTCGCGCCGGTGATGTTGGATACATCATTACAGGAATAAAAACATCCAAAGAGGTCAAGGTTGGAGATACCATTACACACTTTGACAAGCCCTGCAAAGAAAGTATTCAGGGATTTGAGGATGTTAAGCCCATGGTCTTCGCCGGTCTGTTTCCCATAGAAAACGAGGAATACGAAGACCTTAGAGAAAGTCTGGAGAAACTGCAACTGAATGATGCATCACTGGTGTTTGAACCGGAAACTTCGGTTGCATTGGGATTTGGTTTCCGATGCGGATTCCTGGGCCTGCTTCACCTTGAAATTGTTCAGGAGCGTTTATCCAGAGAATTTGACATTGAGGTCATTACTACAGTTCCCAATGTTTCTTATTACGCTTATACAACCCGCGGTGAAAAGAAGGTGGTCAACAACCCGTCTGATCTGCCGGACTCCAGTATACTTGATTATGTAGAAGAGCCCTTCATTAAAGCACAGATCATTTCAAAGCCGGAATACGTAGGCGGTATCATGGAACTGGCTATTGAGAAACGGGGCATTATCGTTAACCAGAGTTATCTGACTGAATCCCGGGTAGAGCTTTCTTTTGAGCTGCCTCTTGCTGAAATTGTTTTTGATTTCTATGACCGGCTAAAATCCCTGTCCAGAGGATACGCATCCTTTGACTATACACCACTGGAATATCGCCAGAGTGATCTGATCAAGCTCGACATTCTCCTGAATGCTGAACCGGTTGATGCATTTTCATCCCTGATTCACCGTACAAAAGCCTATGCTTTTGGGCGCAGCATTTGTAAACGCCTGCGAGAAATACTACCGAGGCAGCAATTTCAAATTGCTATCCAGGCTTCCATAGGTGCCAAAATCATTGCCCGGGAAACCATCTCAGCACTGCGTAAAGATGTTACTGCAAAGTGTTATGGTGGAGATATCACCAGAAAACGAAAGCTGTTGGAAAAGCAAAAAAAAGGTAAAAAACGGATGCGACAGATTGGAACTGTGGAAGTGCCACAAAAAGCTTTTCTGGACGTGCTTAAGCTTGGAGATTAGTTGTTACTTTTTTCTGCCCTGATCTGATTTTCGTAATCATTGCTGTATAGCCACCTGCTTGGCTACTGCAAAGCACAGCCTTTACACCAACAAAAAGATATCCAAAAAAACAAGCATAAAGCCAACACTACACAACTTTCAAACCACAGGTAAAGACCACTTATATTTTACTGCCAGTATTCTGATCAATACTATGGTTGAGATGGCTATCCATGTGGCCCACTCTACCGGTAAATTGACATACAAACTCATGAATATGTAGGCTGCTGAACCAGCCAGACAAGCCGTGGCATAAACCTCTTTTCTGAAGATCAGCGGGATTTCATTGCAAAGGGTATCCCGAAGTACACCGCCAAAAACCGCAGACATAACACCCATTAACATGGCCATTGCGGGATTGAGGCCAAAATCCAGGGCTTTCTGTGTTCCCAGTACAGTAAACAGACCAATGCCAAGTGTGTCAAATACAAAAAACGTCCGGCGTAAACGGACCATGTATTTTTTAAAAAGCATTACCAGCACCACGGCAAACACTACAATAAACAGGGCATGCATATTGGCCAGCCAGGCTACGGGGGTGCTTCCAATGAGCAAGTCCCTGAGCGTTCCGCCACCTAAAGCCGTAATGAGTGCGATAACAACAGCACCAAAAATATCCAGTTTTTTGTCAAAAGCAGCAGTAGCTCCGCTGATGGCGAAGGCCAAAATACCCGCAAGGTCAATAAACAGCAGCAGACTCAATGGGGATAACAGTTTGTTTATTTAAAGACGAGCAGCGGGGTTTCTGTATAGTATGCCATTTGCCCGGTATAACTCCTGTCAAACAACCTGGCCAAAAATGTTCTGGGTTCAGTAAGCATGACGAGCATTTCAATTTTCTGTTCCCGTACATACCTGGCCAGGCCCTGAACTACATCAATGTCTTCCACAATATGAAACTCGATATCCCTTCCATTCTGCAAAGATTCTTTCAGCTCCTCCATTTTATCATAGGCGTAGGATGTATGCGGCAGGTTAACGTGAACCATGTGGAGTCTGGCTTTGATCAGTTCCGCAAATTGCAGTACCCTCACCATGGTGTCTACTTCCTCAAGTCTGAAATTCGTACTGTATGCGATCTGAGCAAGACCGCCAAACACAGCATCTTCAGGAATAGCCATCACAGGCAGTTCAGCCAGCTCTATGGTTTTGGCAGTAATACTTCCAAAAATTACTTCCCTAAAGCCTGAAGCTCCTTTTGTGCCCATGACTATTACATCCGCTTCGTACTTCCTTGCTGTATCGAGTATATTGTCCACTACCCTGCCCTGAGCGAAAGTATGCGATACTGCAACGCCGGAATGATTTTTACTGATCAGTGAATCCAGTACTTTCACAGATTTTGCCATGTACTGCTGGTATATATCATGACTGATGTCGTAGCTGCCATTGGGCAGTTTGCTGAAAGTGCCATCCGGCACAACGTGCAATGAGGTAATGGTTCCGCTAACCAGTTCAGCCAGTTGGAGAGCAAACCGAAATGCATTGATTGAGTTTTCGGAATAATCTATAGGAACGAGAAAGTGATTCATGGTGATAATTTGAACACGGAATTAATGGGCTAATATCCGCAATTAATTTTATCCTGCCGTTCATATCTTTATTAAGCGTTGTTTAAATCTTCAGACATCATACTGATAGCATTTTTTGACTACTTTTATTGCTTAAATCCTCGTTATGAAAAAAATCCTTTTCCCAACTGATATGTCGGCGCTGGCTGAAAACGCTTTCCGCTTTTGTGCACGAATTGCTCATACATTTAATGCAGAGATAGTTACACTTCACACCTATACAGTTCCGCTGGCAGATCAGGGCATGACTCCGGAATTGTACCAGGATATAGCCCATAGTAAGGAAGCGCACGAAATCAACGAGCTTCAGGCATTCAGCAGAAAACTCGACACAATTATGGATGAGCTTGACATTTCAGGGATTAAGATTACTCACTCACTCCAGCAGGGATTTGTAGTGGATGAGATAATCCGAATAGCTGAAGAGGAAACTGCCGACCTGATTGTTATGGGAACCAAAGGAGCGGAAAGTCTGCTTGAAGTGCTATGGGGAACTTACACTTCCAATGTGGTGGAGCGAGCTGAATGCACCGTGTTGTCGGTACCTGAAGCTGCAGTGTACCGCGACTTTAAGCGGATAGCGTATGCCACGGATTTTAATGAACTGGAAGATGAGGCCATCATGGAGTTGCTTTCCTTTGCGGCAAGGTTTGGAAGCAAAGTTCATTTTTTGCATGTTTCCGGTACTCAATCATCATGGAATAAAAAGAAGCTGGAACAGGTTAAAAGCATAGGCTGGCTTCAGGAACATCTTGATGACATCCATTTTGATATTGTAGAAGATTCAGACATAGTACATGGTATAGAGGAGTACGTACTCAGTAATGAGATAGATGCCATGGCCGTGTATTCACCGCGAAAAACATTCTGGCAGAAGCTTTTCAAACCCGGCTATTCCAGAAAACTGGTAAAAAACCTGAAACTGCCGGTATTCGTTTTCAAAAAATAGCAGGAGGAAGATTTATCCCTGTTATGAAAAAAGAAAAAGGGTAAAGCTTGCTGAATACAGACCGCTTTACCCCTTCACGATTCAGGTTGGGTGTAGCATTGCACTATCCTTCCTTTTCTGAATCCAGGTATGCCTGACGTTTGGCTATTCCTTTTTTAATAGCTTTTTTCAAAGCTTCGGGGTTTTTCGAACCGATAAAAAATGCACTTCCATCCTTTAGCTGAATAGAAAGCCCTTTACGCCCATTCAGAGCGTAACTTGGCTGCAAGCTGGTAAAGTTCACATTCCACCCACTGAGTTCTGCTGAGGCGGGAATTTCAATTGTATCAATATTTTCGATTTCCTCAAGCTTCACCTTTTGCATACTGTAATGCAGTGGAAAATACTGGAAGCGAAAATGCCTTTTGGTGATGAGCACGATAAGTCTCAGACTGAGCAAATAAGCAAATGCAAGTATCAGGCCGATGATACTCAATAGTATCCAGGCAGGATGAAGAGTGGTAGCTCCTGATGCTATACCGCTGATATGCGCTATAAAGCCATAGGTAAGCACCAGAATAAATGCAGCCAACGGAATCAGAATATCCCATCGCTTGTATTGCTGCTTTTCCTGATAAATTGTCTTTGCCATGGTTTGCCGTTAAAAGTACTGTGAAGAAAATCTTTTGTCTAAAGTTTACACAAAGTTAACATTAATTTTACATAAAACGTTTCTACCAATACTTTTCCTGACATTAAATCTTTTACAGACCGATGCATTATCCTGATTATAAGACGTTTATCGCAATGTTAATTCTTTTTTAAGGTGGCTGGAAACATCGAGCTTCATCGCATTATAACAAAACTACAGATTGTTTAACCAGATTTCCCAGCATGATGTCTGAAACTGCAACGTCTCAAATTGTTTCTGGTGATCCCTTCAAAACCAAAACAGTACTTCCTCGATAAAATGAGGTGATTGGCAGTAGTTTAAAGTACCACGAACCGATAAATTCGCAGATTTGACAATCGGTTTATATTTTTGCCGGTAAAATTAGAATTGCTATGAAACTAAAACTTATGATTTTGTTACCACTTTTTGGATTGGCCGGGGTAACCGTGGCTCAGGATGCCGATAATGGTATTCCTCCATTGATTGACCGGGAGATTTTTTTTGATGACCCGGTTATAGCCGGCGGGCAGTTATCTCCTGACGGAAGGTATATTTCATTTCTGCGACCCTATGAGGGAACGCGCAATGTTTGGGTAAAGACGCTGGAAAGCAGCTTTGATGAGGCACTGCCCGTAACTGCGGAAACAGCCAGGCCAATCAGTGGCTACTTTTGGTCTCGCGACGGGAAATACATCCTTTATGTAAAGGATGAGGGAGGTGATGAAAACTTCAATATTTATGCTGTTGACCCCGCTGAAGCCAGAGAAGGGCATATTCCGGTTGCACGGAACCTCACCAACCTCAAAGAGGTAAGGGCGTTTATTTATCATATTTCCAGAGTTGATGAAAACCTGATGTTTATTGGACTTAATGACCGCGACAAATCTTGGCATGATCTGTACAGTCTGGAAATCTCTACCGGAGAGCTATCCTTAATCAGGGAAAACACGAACAGGTTTACCAGCTGGATATTTGATTATAATGATGAGCTAAGGCTGGCAACGCGAAGCCGGGAAGATGGCACCGGAGAACTTTGGAGAATGGATGATGAAGGTGAAACCCAGTTGTTTGAATGGTCAGTATTGGAGTCAGCTTATCCGGTTGCATTTCGCAAGGACAATGAGCATGTTTTCTTTGTGTCCAATGTTGGAGAAGATGTAGATCTCAGCCGGCTTTATTTGATGAATATCGCGGATGGTACCAAAGAGTTTGTGGAGCAGGACCCTGAAGGAAAAGCTGATTTTGGTGGTCTGGCCATCAGTGATAAAACCCTGGATGTGATCGCAACATCTTACACTTATGACAAAACACGACGCTACTTTAAGGATAAAGCCTTTGAAAATCATTATAACAGCGTAAAACAGAAGCTAGGAAACAAAGAAGTCAGCTTCAACAGTGCCACACGTGATGAAAGATTCTGGCTGGTGAGTGCATACAGCGACACTGACCCGGGAGCTGTTTATCTATATGACAAGGAAACAGGTGAGCTCGCTTTCCAATACAGGCCGCGCCCTGAAATGCCTTTAGAGTATCTGTCACCCATGATCAGTATTACTTACCCGTCATCGGATGGATTGGAAATTCAGGCATACCTGACCTTGCCCAGAGGATTTCCGGACAAAAACCTGCCACTTGTTGTTGTTCCGCATGGCGGGCCCTGGGCCCGAGATTACTGGGGCTATAATCCGTATGCACAATTTTTGGCCAACCGGGGCTATGCTGTGTTATTGCCCAATTTCAGAGCCTCCACGGGTTTCGGCAAATCATTTCTCAATGCCGGCAACAAGGAATGGGGCGATCTGATGCAGGACGATATCACCTGGGGGGTAAAATATCTGATTGAACAAGGCATAGCCGATGAAAACAGAATTGGCATTTTTGGAGGATCATACGGTGGCTACGCTACTCTGGCCGGGCTTGCATTTACACCTGATCTTTATGCATGCGGTGTGTCCTTTGTTGGACCATCCAACCTGATCACCCTGCTGGAATCACTTCCCCCCTATTGGGAGGCGGGCAGGATCATGTTTTACGAGAGAATGGGGAACCCCAATACCCCTGAAGGGAAAGCTCAACTCGAGCGCCAATCACCACTTAATTCGGCTGATCAGATCCGGTCACCGTTGATGGTTGTGCAGGGTCAGAATGACCCCCGGGTAAAAAAAGCTGAATCCGACCAGATTGTTATTGCTTTGCGTGATCGCGGATTTCCGGTTAAATACATCAATGCACCGGATGAAGGACATGGCTTTTCACGCCCGGTGAACAACATGGCCTTTATTGCCGCTATGGAAAAGTTCAAAGCACAATATCTGGGTGGACGTTATCAGGAAACCATGAGTGAAGAGGTTGCTAAAAGACTGAAAGAGATCACAGTTGATGTAACTACTGTAACCTTACCCAAAGAATTAAGTGCTGAGGAAATGAGTGCAGTTCCGGTTCCTGCAAGGAAACTGACACCCGGTGTTTATGATTTTGCTGTCAATGTTTCCGTTGGCGGACAAAGCATTGACATGGGCAGTACAGTTGAAGTAACAGAAGATGGAAGTAAGCTCAAGATCATTGAAACTACCCGACCTCCTTTTGGCGCTCCACCGGTAAGTCAGACCATGCTTGTGGATGCCGAAACGCTGAGACCCAGAAACCTATCGGTTAACACACCACAGATGCAAATCAGTATTAACTATACAGATCAGGAAGTTGATGGTTCCATGAGCCTGGCAGGAAATTCCATGCCGGTTAAGAAGAACCTTCAACATGCGTTGTTTGCAGACGGGCCCGGAAAAGCCATCATACTTACTACCCTGCCTTTGGCTGACGGTTACGAAGCCGTTTACAGCAACTTCGATATCAATGCTCAGGTGGTAAAGAGTTACAGACTTAAAGTGAGTTCTGCTGACTACAAGGGCCGTCCGGTTTGGAAAATTGAAAGCAAACCAGCCGATGGCAGTGCAGGTGGAGTAACCGTGTTTGCATCCCAATCTGATCATGAAATTATTGCTTATGAAGCTGTAATGGTTGAAATGGGAGGAGCTATAATGAAGGCAACCCGAAAATAACCGGATAAGCGGTTGCAAGGTTAGTTCAGAATAAAAGAAAGCTGTGTTCTCTTTGTGAGAGCACAGCTTTTTCTTTTTTCTGTAGCTGTGTTAAACTTTGCATCCTGTAATTTTCTTCTACCTTTAAGCACAGCTTTAATTTTAAGTATGGATGTTCAAATCAAGTTTCTTGGCGGAGCGGGTTCAGTTACCGGCTCTAAGTATTTGCTTAAAGTAGACCAGAAAAGGTATTTGATTGATTGCGGGCTATTTCAGGGTTTAAAGGAACTCAGAGAAAGAAACTGGAACGACCTGCCCGAACATGCCCGGGATATCGATGCGGTTTTTATAACCCATGCACATCTCGACCATACCGGATATCTGCCTCGCCTGTTCAGGCAGGGCTACGAAGGTCCGGTGATCTGTACTCATGCCACAGCAGAACTTATGGAGATCTTACTCAGGGATTCTGCCAAGCTTCAGGAAGAAGAGGCCATCTTTGCCAAAAAGAAAGGGTACTCCAAACATGAAGAACCGGAACCCCTTTATGACCTCAAGGATGCTGAAAAGGTGTTTCCCAATATCCGCTCCTACCCATTGGGTACCTGTATAGAGTTCAACGAGCAGATCAATCTTTGCTTTTACAAGGCCGGGCACATTCTGGGCGCAGCCATTGTGGAGGTTGAGCTCAAAGGAGACCATCAGCATAAAAAAATAATTTTTTCCGGCGATATCGGCCGATACAATGATCCAATTCTGCCACCTCCAACTCCGGTAGAGCATGCGGACATCCTGTTGATTGAATCCACTTACGGCGATAGGAACTGCAGCGTTGACAATCCCCGAGAAGCATTAGGCGATGCCATCAATGAGGGGCTGAAACGAGGTGGTGTGATCATGATTCCCGCATTTGCCGTTGGCCGGTCCCAGGCTTTGCTCTATCACATAAACCGACTGATGACAGACGGGTGCATCCCTGAAGTTCCCATTTACATGGACAGCCCCATGGCTATAACCACAACACAGCTATACCTCAAATACGACGATTTTCACAAGCTGAAAAAAGAAGAATTCCTGCATGATGAATCGTTTGCCATGCTCAGGAAGCATCTGAAAATAATTCAGAAACATAGTGATTCGGTGGCACTCAACGACATTCAGAGCAATGCCATCATCATTTCTGCCAGTGGCATGATGACCGGCGGCAGAATCCTGCACCACCTTCATCATCGCCTTAAGCATTCCAATGACACCTTGCTGATTGCCGGATACCAGGCAGATGGAACCCGTGGTAGGCGAATTGTAAGCGGGGAGGAAACCATCCGGATTTTTGGCGATGACGTTCCGGTTAATTGTCATATTAAAATGCTCGAGGGGCTTTCAGCCCATGCATACCAAAATGAACTCATCCAGTGGATGTCAGGCATCAGCAACAAACCCAAGGCAGTCTATATCGTTCACGGAGAGGAGCATCAGTCAGGAGCGCTAAAGCGTGAAATTGAACAGACTTTTGGCTGGAATGCCATTGTTCCCGACTATCTGGAGACGTTTAAGTTGTTTGAGGGGATTTAGGATCACTCTTTGTGGAGCCCCGCAACATGAGGCCAAAACCTTGACAAGGTCCCGGGGCTCAAAACAAAAAGATATCCCCAATAATGACTACTCTGCTAAAAAGTTAGTCGCAAAACTTAGCCCTCAGGAAACACAAGTACAAACGCCTATCAATCCGGAATTCAGCTATGGAAATCTGAACATTTTACGAGAGCCCTTTGTCAATATTTCAACATATACGCTCAATAATTTTCCAAACACAGTTATGAAGCCTGCAATATTTACTTTTCTTTTTCTTCTTGGTTCAATGCTTGGAGGGTTTACAGCCTCTTGTAATCAGAGCCACTCCGACCCTGTAACGGATTACATTAATCACAGGATCAACCCAATACAAAAACCAGGCGACATTAGCCGGCTTTGCGAAACACTCGCAGAACACAGGCTGGTGCTTCTTGGTGAAGCTACCCATGGAACACTGGAGTTCTACGCATGGCGGGCACATATTACCCGGAACCTCATCAGCAGACACGGTTTTCGCTATGTAGCTGTAGAAGGAGATTGGGCATCTATTTACCGGCTCAATGCCTACGTCAAGGGGAAACCCGGAGCAGGCAGTTCAGCCATAGACATCATGCGGAGTTTTAATCGATGGCCACAGTGGATGTGGGCCAATGAAACCACGGCTGAATTGATAGAATGGATGCGGGAATACAACCTGAATTTACCGGAAGCTCAGCGTGCGGGATTTTATGGTATGGATGTTTATGGTCAATGGGAAGCCTTTGATGAGTTAATGAAGTTTGCCGATGACTATTTGGATGAAGAGGCTCGTGAGCTCATCAGGCAAGGGGCTGCATGCTTTGATACCGGCAACCGCGATGATTGGGGCTATGCCAGAGCTTATCAGCAGAGAGGACATAATTGTGATCCCATTCTCTCGGAAATTGTGGCACATTTAGAGAGCCATTTTGCCCGGCTCAACCCTGAGCATGAAGAAAAAACAACATGGATATACCAAAAGCAGAACGCCAGGGTAGTTAACCATGCAGAAAACTTCTTCAGGCTGGCAGTTTATCAAAATCAAGATAGCTGGAACAGCCGGGTAAGCCACATGTGGAAAACCGTAAAAATGCTTGATCAGAAGTACGGTAGCAGAGCCGGGGGAATAGTATGGGCTCACAATACCCATGTAGGCGATGCCGCTTATTCGGCAATGTCCCAGTCAGGAATGGAAAACATCGGACAGCTCAGCCGCAATGAGTGGGGAAACCGTGAGGTGTTTATACTTGGATTTGGAACCTACTCCGGCAAAGTGAATGCAGGTTCCCAGTGGGGCAGCTCCATGCAAATTATGCAGATACCGGAAGCAATGGAAGGGAGTATAGAGCATTTGCTGAGCCATGCAAAAACCGACCAGTTTTACTGGATATTTGATGATGAGGACCGCGAAAGTGAGTGGCTGAGTACAGCCATACTCAACCGGGCCATTGGGGTGGTTTACAACCCGTTTAATGAATCGGGAAACTACGTGCCAACCATTGTCCCGCGAAGGTATGATGGATTTCTGTTTGTGCGGAACACTCATGCCCTGAAACCTGTACGTCAACAGTAGCCAAAGGGTCAAACAAAAAAGCAGATACCCGTATTCTGAGTATCTGCTTGATGTTATAGTGGTTTCAGAGAAACTTTTACTCTCCTTTTATTTGCTTTCTTTTGTTTCGTCAGTTTCCTCTTCGGATGACTCTTCCTTCTTAGCTTCAGGCGTTTCGTCTACTACTTCGGAGGTGTCTGCTTCTTTTTTCTCTTCTGCCACAGCTTCGTCAGCAATGTCCTCGGTTACTTCTTCGGTGCTGATGTCGGCAGCCTCTTCAATAACCTCCTCTTCAGCGGTTACATCCTGATCAACCACTACTTCATCGACAGTTTCAGTGGCCACTGCGGCGGCAGCAGAAGTTTCCTGTTTAGTTGCCGCAGCTCTTCCACCGCGACGGGTACGCTTGCGTCCGGGTTTGCTGTCTTTAGTTCCCAACAAAGTTTCATTGAAGTCAACCAGTTCAATAATCGCCATTTCAGCACTGTCACCGGGTCTGAATCCGGTTTTAAAAATCCTGAGGTATCCCCCGGGGCGATCGAGGACTTTAGGTCCAATGGTATCAAACATTTCAGCCACTGCTTCCTTGTTCTGTAAATAACTGAAAACCACCCGGCGATTATGTGTAGTATTATTCTTGGTCTTGGTAATCAACGGCTCAAGGTAGCTGCGCAAAGCTTTGGCTTTGGCCAGCGTGGTTGATATCCGTTTGTGTGTTACTAATGCGATACTAAGATTGGCCATTAAGGCTCTTCTGTGGCCCTTTTTACGACCAAGATGGTTGAAGCTCTTGTTGTGTCTCATTTTGTTTGATTTACTTTGTTAAATAACTTCGCAGCACTGCCCCAGATATCAGGCGGTTTCTGCATTTAAAAACCGAAACTTACTCTTCGTCCAGTTTATATTTTGACAGGTCCATACCAAAGGTAAGACCTTTCTCAGAAAGCAATTCTTCGATTTCTACGAGCGATTTCTTTCCGAAGTTTCTGAATTTCAGCAGTTCATGAGTATCATACTGAACCAGTTCACCCAGCGTATTGATCTTAGCCGCTTTAAGACAGTTGTAAGCACGAACAGACAGATCGAGGTCTTCCAGTGTTGTCTTGAGCTGCTTTCTCATATGCAGGATGTGCTCATCAACGATATCGTCAGACTTGGAGCGCTCATTTTCGAAAGTAATATTCTCGTCAGTAATCAGCATTAAGTGCTGAATGAGAATACGACTGGCCTGCTTGATAGCTTCCTCGGGATGAATAGTACCATCCGTCTTTAATTCGATACTCAGCTGTTCGTAGTCGGTACGCTGCCCTACCCTGAAGTTAGACACCTTATAGGCCACATTTTTGATAGGCGTAAAAATTGAATCAATGGGGATTACACCAATGGCCTGCTCCTTGGATAATTTTTCCTCAGCCTGGCGATAGCCGCGACCGCGCATTATGGTCAATTCCAGTT
>JBJHCA010000088.1:0-12382 GCA_050485785.1 Saprospiraceae bacterium
CCGGCGGGCGGACTTATTACGGGCATCCCAGCCTGAGGCGGCCTGATCAGGTGCAGATTCCGCATCAGTCATCGGCAACCGGAATGCAGGCTATACCGGCAACCGGTTCAGCCATGGGCATGCGGTCTAAGGAGATCCATTTTGAAGAACACCGTCATGCTGAAGTAAAGCCTTTGGTGCTTTGTTCCCTGGGCGATGCCTCCGTAACTGAAGGAGAAGTAGCTGAAGCATTTCAGATGGCGGCCCTCAAGCAGTTTCCCATAATTTATCTGGTGCAGGACAATGAGTGGGATATCAGTGCACATGCCCGCGAGATCCGGGCCATGGATGCGGCAGAATATGCAAAAGGATTTCCCGGCATTTCGGTTCGCTCCGTGGATGGCAGCAATTTTGAAGAGTGCTATCAGGTGATGAAGGAAGTGATTGACATTGTTCGGACAGAGCGCAGACCATTTTTGGTGCATGCGAAGGTTCCGCTGCTCAATCATCATACATCGGGAGTAAGGAAGGAGTGGTATCGTGATGACCTTGAGGAGCATCTGACCAGAGATCCGTATCCGGCCCTGAAAGCCTTGCTGAAAACGCATGATATAGATGAATTGACCATTGAGACCTGGGAATACGAAAGCGCTCAAAAGGTGAAGGAGGATTTTGATCAAGCGCTGCAAGCGCCGGATCCGGATCCCGGAGACCTTTTTACCCATGACTTTGCTCCGACACCGGTAATTGAGGAAACCGGAGAGCGAACCCCTGCGGACAAGTCACCAACGGTGATGGTGGATTGTGCGCTATTTGCCGTTCGCGAACTGATGACGAGCCACAAGGAATGTCTTTTGTACGGTCAGGATGTTGGTGGTCGTTTGGGAGGAGTATTTCGCGAAGCGGCTACCCTGGCACAGCAATTTGGGGATGAACGCGTATTCAATACCCCCATACAGGAAGCTTTTATTGTCGGAAGTACAGTAGGTATGTCGGCCGTAGGGCTCAAACCCATTGTTGAAGTACAGTTTGCCGATTATATCTGGCCCGGCCTCAACCAGTTGTTTACGGAAGTAAGCCGCAGTTGCTACTTGACCAACGGAAAATGGCCGGTGAGCATGATCCTTCGGGTTCCGATAGGAGCTTACGGCAGCGGAGGGCCCTATCACTCCTCCAGTGTTGAGTCGGTGGTGGTGAATATACGGGGTATTAAGATTGCGTATCCCAGTACCGGTGCCGATCTCAAAGGTTTGCTCAAGTCAGCATACGATGATCCTAACCCGGTGGTAATTTTCGAACACAAGGGATTGTACTGGTCAAAAATAGAAGGAACGGAAGCGGCCAAAACCGTAGAGCCAGCCGAAGACTACCGCATACCTTTTGGCAAGGCTAGGGTAGCACTGGAGGCTGATCCGGCACTGGTAAGCAAAGGGAATACGCTGGCTGTGATCACCTATGGCATGGGTGTCCACTGGGCACTGAATGCAGCCCGTTCATTTGAAGGGAGAATAGAGATCATAGACCTGAGAACACTGGCCCCACTGGATGCCGAAGCCATGTATGATGCTGCCGGCAGGCACGGCAAGTGTCTGGTGGTAACAGAAGAGCCGGTGGATAATACTTTTGCCCAAAGCCTGGCAGCACGAATTCAGGAGCATTGTTTTGAAAGTCTGGATGCACCGGTTCGCACACTGGGATCGGAGAATATGCCGGCCATTCCGCTCAATTCCATTCTGGAGCAAACCATGATCCCATCTGCTGAGAAAGTGAGGCAGGCCATTGAGGCACTGCTACAATACTGATTCAGGGCATGCAAGCCGAAACGGGGTATTGGATAGCATGCGGATACCGGCTGAGGTACACTTTACAGCCCGTTGCCGGGGAGAAACATCGTGCTTGGGTATTGTTACATGAAGGTCTGGGATCGATTGGGCAGTGGAAGAATTTTCGGGCCATGCTGGCCAAGGCCTGCAATATGCCGGTGTACACATTTGAGCGCCGGGGCTATGGACTTTCTGACTATACAGACGAAGCCCGAACTGCACTGTACATGCACAAAGAGGCCGGTGAGTTGCTGGATTCGGTGTTGAATCAGATTCCGCAGCCGGAGTTGTTTTTGCTGGGTCACAGCGACGGTGCTTCGATTGCGCTGATGCATCAGAACGCCAAAGTAAAGGCAGTGGTGTCGATAGCCTCGCATGTTATGGTAGAAGATGTGACCCTGGCCGGAATAAGGAAGATTCACGAGAGTGACCGGCGGGCGGTGCTGATACGGAGACTGAGGAAATACCACGGGCATCGTGCAGATCAAGTGTACTCAAGTTGGGCAGAAACCTGGCTGCATCCTGATTTCAGAAACTGGGATATTCGTCCGGAGCTCAGCAGACTGACATGCCCCGTACTGGCCATACAAGGGGATGCTGACGAGTATGGCACGGTGAAGCAACTGACTGAGATTAGGCGAAACACCCGTGCGTGCTGCCGGCTGGTGATGTTGCCAAAATGCGGGCACGCCCCGCATTTGGAACAGGAACAAGCGGTGCTGTACGAGATCACAGACTTTTTGAGGGAGAATGACCAAGTTTAGATTCGGGGAAGCTGTTTTCATGGTTATTCATTGCCTTGCCGGTAAACTCAAGTGGCTACAGGGCTAAATCTGCGACTACAGCCTAGATCGGGTCAACAAAAAGATATCCAAAAAAAACAACTTCAAAATAAAAGAGCGGATACAACTTTACAACATGGGTAATCTACGGCCACATTGAACAATTTTTGCATGACAAGTGGATGATATTTAGGGCAATATAGGTTGATACACAATAAAAATGCAGATAAATTATTAATTTGCAGGAATATCAAAATTGAGTAACTTTGGCGTCCTTAGAATGATATAGAAATAAAATATACCCACCAAATTATGATTAGGCCCAATAATAATCTCATTAGAATTGGAATTTTTTACGACGGCAATTACTTTCACCATGTCAGCAATTATTACAACTATGTACACGAGCGGCGAAGCAGGATCAGTATTTCTGGTCTGCACCGTTTTATACGTTCGCAGGTAGCTCAGGAGGAGAGTGCTGATACCAGAGAGTGCCAGATTGTAGAAGCCCATTATTTTCGCGGCAGGCTGAATGCGCGCGATGCCAGCCAACGTGGAAATCAGTTGTATTACGACCGCGTGTTTGACGACATTTTGATATCTGAAGGGGTGCTTGCGCATTACCTTCCCATCAAGAATTTTAACGGGAGCCGGACGGAGAAAGGGGTAGATGTATGGCTTGCCCTGGAAGCTTACGAAAGAACCATAAACAAGCATTTCAACGTCATAGTTCTCATTGCTTCTGATGGCGACTACGTGCCGCTTATCCGCAAGCTCAACGGGCTGGGAACCCGGGTAATGGTTCTGAGCTGGGACTTTGAATATCAGACAGAAGACGGGCACAAGATCGTGACCAGAACGTCGCAGGACTTGCTTGAGGAGGTTACTTACCCCATTGCGATGAACGAAATTATCGACAACCGGGTAAGGAAGAATGATCCGCTGGTGACCAATTTATTTGTGCAGGTGGACTATACACCTAAGCATCAGGTGAGTCAGCAGGCCTACAAAGAGGCCGGACTGGTAGCGGGTGAGCGCAAAACCAGTACGGTACACAGTCTGAAAGTGGGCTATGGATTCATCAGCTTTCCGCCGAACAACCTGTTTTTTCACTATACCAGCCTGGAGGATATTGACTTCAATGAGCTTCGGGAAGGGGATCTGGTTGAATTTGTTGTGGATTACAATGACCATGGTGAGCCGGTGGCCAAGCAGGTTCGGTTTTTAGGTGAGGGCGAACTGGAAGGCGAGGATGACGAGTACTACGAAGATGAGTATGCCGGCAACGAGTAGTATTCGTTGTCGTATTGAGCATCCCATTTGTAAAACTTGATGGCGAGAGCAATGGCGTTTTTATGGCATAGCACCGGCAGCTATGGCCTCAATCTCCGTCATACCACAGCCCTGAAAACAGAGAATCTCTCAGCAAATCGTCTGCCATGGTGTTCAGGTTCCAGTAATCACTGGATGTAAAACGGTGAAGGGTGGCGGATGAAATGCGGACCGGTTCTATACCGGTCAGGTCATAATCATTTCGCATGACCAGTTGAGGGGTACTACCGGTAGTGTAGAACAAGTCAACTTTTCGCGGGAGCTCGTCATAACTGACCGAAACTCTGATGAGCGGTGTATCTATGCCATTCAATGCGGGGAGTGATTCCTTTTGATGTATAGCGATGTATGCCGGCCATGCTTTGATGTCCTGCTGTGTTGCATTGAGGTATTCCAGAGCCGGGATCATCATCAGGGCGGTTTCCTCAGGCAGGGCATCCGGTTGGAGCAGCAGCAAACCGGGGATGTGGTCTTCCATCAGCACGGCATCGGTGCGCAGGTGGCGGTCACCTAGCTGCTCAAAATAACTGAACTGCCTGAACTCATGTCCATCCCGAACGAGGTTTTGCTGGATGTAGGACTGGCCGCACCAATCCTGACTGCTGAGGACGGTTTTAAAAGCATCGCCATGATGGAAGCCCGTGAATGACGAAGTCATAACCGAATAATCGTAAATGCCCGTGGAGAATCGCTTGAGGTTGATATGCTTCAAAACTTTAACATGATCGGTTTGTACCGGATTGTCTACTTTATGTCCTACGGCGGGGTCGAAATCCTCCGTAACCCAAACCGAAACGGCATAACCAGAGCGCAGTCCCCCGTATTTCATTTCCTGAAGGCGGTACACGGCAATATCAGCCAGCCCTCGGTACCAGTAGTGTTCGTTGATATGATGGATAGAAAAGTGAGGCTGCTTGCCGGAGTCACAGGCTGCCAGGCATAAGAACAGTGACGAAATCCAAAAAACAAGTTTCATTTCGACGCATTTTTGCGATATCTGTACAACAAGCCTGAGCCCGGCTGGTTAACATGAGCGTGATTATTTAGAACCTTTAAATTCTGGCCGGGCTTCAAAGTTCCTATTCGACATTGATGGCCAAAAGCTGGGCTTTCAGGAAGGGCATCAGATTGCCATCCAGCACATCCTGGGCCTGGCTGGTTTCAAAACCGCTCCGAATGTCTTTAACCATTTTGTAGGGATGCAGCACGTAGTTTCGGATTTGCGAGCCCCATTCGATTTTTTGTTTGGAGGCTTCAATTTTGTCCCGTTCGGCATTGCGTTTCTGAATCTCGAGTTCGTAAAGCCGACTTTTCAGCATTTGCATGGCTTTATCGCGATTCATGTGCTGGCTGCGTTCCTGCTGACACTCTACTACCAGGCCACTGGGAGCGTGACGCAATCGCACGGCCGAATCGGTTTTATTGACATGCTGTCCGCCTGCACCGCTTGACCGGAAAGTTTCCATAGTAACGTCAGCCGGATTCAGGTCAATCTGAATACTGTCATCCACCATGGGGTACACAAAAACCGAGGCGAAAGTAGTTTGTCGCTTGCCCTGCGAATTAAAGGGCGATATGCGCACAAGCCGGTGAACGCCGGACTCCTTTTTCAACATACCGTAGGCAAACTCGCCTTCAATTTCGAAAGCTACAGAACGATACCCTGCCACATCATCTGGCAGTGCGCTGATCTCTTTAAGCCGGTAATTGTTTTTTTCAGCCCACATGGCATACATTCGGTAGAGCATTTCCACCCAATCGCAGCTTTCCGTGCCGCCTGCGCCACTGTTGATTTCCACCACACAGTTGAGACTGTCTTCCGGATCGTTGAGTGTAGAGCGCACTTCCAGGTCGTCAATCAGGTCCATGGCTTTTTCTTTTTGTTGAATCAGCTCACTTTCCGTGACTTCCTGTGCCTTATAGTATTCGAACATCAGTTCGAGATCGTCGAGTTCGCGGGTGGCATTTTCATACAGGCTTATCCAGCTTCTGTGGCCCTTGATTTCGCGCATTACCTTTTCAGCCTTTTCGGCCTGAGTCCAGAATTCCGGATCCCCGGTTTTCAGCTCAAGGATGGCCATTTTCTGCTTGCGGGCATCGACGTCAAAGATACCTCCTTATGGAACCCAGACGGGATTTTAGTTTTTGCAATTGTTCGCCGGTCATGTTGTCTGTTTAGGGTGCAAAGATAGTGAATAATCAGGCAGGCTTAGCACTTATTCAACAAACCATGCTTATCTCAATGGCTGAGAAAGGTAATATTTTGGCATCTGATTTGCCTTTCCCGGCTTAAGGTTAGATATTTATGTCAAATACAAGCCAGTATGTACTTGGTGTTTTCATTTTGGATATCTCTTTGTGGGGCCCTCCGGGCCATGTGGCGTTGATTGGCATGGATGCGGATTTTAGCCTTACTCCCTGCTATCATTTACTGCGAATTTGTACCAGACATCCATGTGCGGCCTGCGGCCGGTGACACCGCTGCCTCGCGGCTCATTTTGGGGCCCGGGCTGTTGTGCACGGGGCAGACAGGTTTATACAGAACAGTGGATAGTGCAGCCTTGCACTGGATTTGAAAGCATGAAGAACGAGTTCTTCATCATGCAATGGATCGGGAAACCAGCATTAAACCGGACAGTCCTGGTGCATATACCTAGTTGGCCGTTTATCCTGACCATGCCGATACGCTGATGAAAACCATTGAAGTGCGCACTCAGCCTCCGCCACCCGGGGAAATAACCGGTCCTGCGGAAGTGTGTATGGGTTTGCCCCTGGGGTATATAAGTACCCCGTCACCAACTGCACCTGCACAATCTGCCGGAAGGCACGCAATTCCGCATGTACAGTATCACCGGGCAGGAGGTCGCACTGCCGGGCAACCCGATTGGGTTAAGTCAAAATGGAGTGCTGAATGTGAGCGGGGTGCCGGCAGGGTCTTACATCCTTCGCCTTCAGGTACATGATGGCGAAAGCCGCAACTTTCTGATCCTGGTCGGTGGCAGATGAAACCAGCATTGCGGTTTGAGCCTGTCACATTTTTTGTGGCCTTGGTCGCAAGAAAGCGCCAGGCTACCAACAAAAAATGCGCCAGGCCCCTTGAGAGCCCCTAAAACACCACCCCACCAAAAACTATAAAGCACAGCTATATATTACCCGAAAGTATACATAAATACAATGGTTCCATGAGTTTACCTCATGATAAAAAGCGGTAAATTTGGATGCATTTTGCTTGTAAAGCCATCTGTACTCATTGTTATTTTCATTGACCTTTGCCAATCATGCCAACTGCAACCAGAAGAGGAGGCCGGGAACCTCAAAATAAACGGGGCATAGCCTGACAGCCTTACGATCAGGCCAAACAAATTCTCATTATGCCAAAGTTCGTTATTGAAAGGGAAATACCGGAAGCCGGTAACCTTTCGCCGGCTCAGCTCAAAGCCATTTCGCAGACTTCATGCAATGTATTGCGCAATATGGGGCCTGAAATTCAATGGATTCACAGCTATGTGACCGGGAACAAGATTTATTGCGTGTACCATGCACAAAATCCAGAGCTGTTGTATGAACATGCAAGGCAGGGTGGATTTCCGGCCAATGTAGTTACTCAGGTTTCGGCTATTATAGACCCGTCCACTGCAGAGTAAGCATCGATAACTATACGTTTCCACAGCTCGCTGCAAGAGCTTCACTACCATTTCCAGTCGAGCCGGATATTGTATGCACGGGGCGCTTCGTGGATACCGGGTCGCACCATGAGGTCAAAATTAAATGCATTCTGAACTACAAAGCTGAGTTTCAGCGAGGGAATAATTGAAACTGCAGCCCTGAAATCCCAGGTGGGCAGAATGCTGTGGTTTTCTTCGCGGTATTGCCTTGCACCCGGAATGAGGGCATCCACTACAAAAATGTGATCCACTGCCTCAAAGGGAGTGCGGATATTGGCGGCCATGCCTGCCTCAAACCGGTTCCAGCCGGCCTGAATGTCCATTTTAAACAAATGGCGGTGCCTGTATTTGAGCACATTATAATCAGCGGAAGAGTACAGGTCATCCTGTTCGGTAAAAGGCCTGAACTCAGGGTCAATGTATGTGTAGCCTCCCAGTATGTCAAGGTTCACCGCGCCAAGTCTGCCCCGGCTTCCCAGGCTGATCTCCATACCGCGGATACGGGTATTACCCACATTGGCTGAAGTAAAACCGAAAAGTTGGTTGTAGCCGAATAGGAATTCCATCATGTCACTGTATTCCGTCCAGAAAACGGAAAGGTCGGCATAACCCGACCATTCATTGATCCTTAGCCCTTGCCTCAGGCCCACTTCAGCACTCCAACCGGTTTCCGATACTAGGCCGGGGTTGGGATAGATATTGAGCAGGGGACCTACCTGAGTACGGACAAATTTTTCAGCAATGGTTGGGAAACGGTAGCCTTGTCCCCAACTTGCTCTAATAAACGTGGCTTCGGCAAGGCGATAACTGGCTCCAATGCGAAAAACCGGCCTGCCTTCATTACCGGCGCGTCCGGCAATACTATCGCCGGTTAGCTGTTCAGGTGCATCCAGAAAGTGGTGTTCATAGCGCATGCCACCGGAAAGTGTGAGTCGGTCAAAAAACTTCTTTTCCATTTGCACATAAGCAGCCAGATTGCTGGCACTGATTATTGTATCGCCGTAGAGTTCGGCTCTCGACACTGTATGTGAAGCGGTGATACCGGAGGTAAAAACCAGTGACAGGGGTTCAAATTCGCGCTGAAACTGGTATTCGCCAAACAAGAAATCGGCCTGATTGGATTGGCCCTGATCTACGCGGTTATTGGTATAGAAGTACCGCGTCAGCAGTCGATGCCTGTTGCCGGCTCCATCAAAGTAAGTGAAGCGTGGGTCAACCGTAAACCGCAGTGAATTGCTCTCCGAATTAGAACCGGGTAAAGGAATAAGCGCTTTTTCAGGATATCCTGCCCACAGCAAAAAAGTGCCTCCTTCCGATTGGTTGATGTTGACATTTAAACCCAGGGTTGATCGGTCACTGATGCGCCAGCGGTTAAACAGGGAAACACGGGTATAGCGCGTATCGTCTCCCAGACGGAAGCTGTTTTCGCGGGTGTGGTTAATGCCGGCCACAAAGTCGAGTTTGTTATTTCTTCCGGTTTTGAGTCTTACAGAACCCTGAACACCCATGGCTGCCGGTCTAGAAGTTGTGTCTGTGTTCCACCATACCTTGGTAGTGTCGGCGGGGTTATCGTAGATGCGGGTAAACACGGATACTGAACCTGAGGGTTTAGAAGAGGGCAGGGCAGTCTGGATATTGATGACGCCATTGAGTGCTGAAGAGCCGTACAGAGCAGAAGCGGCACCTTTGAGTACTTCCACCTGACCGATGTTTTCGATGGGGATATCATTCCAGTTGGGGAAGCCCGCATCAGCCTGCAGGTAGGGCATATCGTCGATGAGGAGGAGCACGCGGCTGCCGGCGCCATAGGCATAGCCCGAACCGCCTCGGATGTTGACCTGGCCATCGGTAATGTGAAGGGACGGGATTTTTTCCAGGGCCTCATCCAGCGAGATAGCGTTGCCGTATTCAATAACGGAAAGGGGCAGCACTTCCAGCGAAACCGTCACTTCGCCCAGGGAACGCCGGTACCGCCCGCCGGTAACCGTGGCAGTTTCCAGCAAGAGGTTGCCCTCTGCCAGCATGAAATGCTGCTCAAGGGCAGTGGTGTGGGCATCGATGGTTCGGTCAATAGTTTGCGGGGCATAGCCTACATAAGAGCATGAAACAGAAAGCAGGGTAGTGGTGTCGTCTACAGTGAAGCGAAGCGTGTAGGTGCCGGCCGGCCCTGAGGTAGTGCCTGAATTCAGTACGCGAATACTGGCTCCGGGAAGCGGTTCACCGGTGAGAGCATCGCTTACGGATCCGGTAAGCACCATTTCACGGCCTTGCGGCTGCAAGGCCCACAAACTGCTATACAAAAAGCAGAAAAAAACAGTTTGCCACAAACACCGGCTCATAAGTCACATCCTTTGTATGCCGTCAGGCATTGCGATTGATGCAATTGAGATCGTCAAAAGCCGAACGAAGCCGTTGCACAAAATTCTTTTCGCCTTCACGCAGCCATTGCCGCGGATCGTAGTATTTTTTGTTGGGTTTGTCATCCCCGTCCGGGTTGCCGATCTGCCCCTGCAAAAAGGCTTCATTTTTTTGGTAATAGAGCTTTACCCCTTCCCAAAACGCCCATTGCATATCGGTGTCGATATTCATTTTAATGGCCCCGTATTCAATGGCTTCCCTGATCTCTTCGCGACTTGATCCCGAGCCACCGTGGAACACAAAATCGATGGGATTTGGCCCGGTGCTATACTTTTCCTGTACGTATTGCTGACTGTTTTTGAGGATGATGGGCTGTAAATTGACATTGCCGGGTTTGTAGACGCCGTGTACATTGCCAAAAGCGGCTGCCACCGTAAACTGCGGGCTTACGGCAATGAGTTTTTCGTAGGCGTAGGCCACTTCTTCCGGCTGGGTATACAGTCTTGAGCTGTCGATATTGGTATTATCCACACCGTCTTCCTCGCCGCCGGTAACACCCAGCTCAATTTCCAGAGTCATGCCCAGTGGAGCCATACGAGAAAGGTATTCCACACAGGTGGCTATGTTTTCTTCAATGGGTTCTTCGGACAAGTCGAGCATGTGGCTGCTGTAAAGTGGTTTGCCGTGTTGTTCGAAATAGCGTTCACCGGCTTCGAGCATACCGTCAACCCATGGAATCAGGTTTCGGGCACAGTGGTCAGTATGTAGAATTACCGGTACTCCGTATTGCTCAGCAAGCAGGTGAATGTGATGCGCCCCTGACACAGCTCCGGCCACGGCAGCTTGCTGTTGCTGGTTACTCAGGCCTTTTCCGGCAAAAAACACGGCACCGCCGTTGGAAAACTGGATGATCACCGGTGAATTGACATCGCGGGCAGTTTCCAGTACGGCGTTCACCGAGTTGGTACCCACCACGTTTACGGCAGGCAGGGCAAAATTATTGTGGTTGGCGTATCGCAGCAGTTCCTGAACTTCGTTGCCGTGCAATACTCCCGGTCTAAATTGTTTGGCCATGGTATGTCGGTTTTTTTGAAGGGCTAAGATAGAAGATTTGGTGTGAAAGCGGGTTGAATTTAGCGTTCAAGGGTACAGTTTGCGCAGATTAAGCGGGTGTTTTATTATGCTGAGTTTACATCACTCTTTGTGGGTGCCGCTCCGCGTCACTGTGACCATATTTAACACATCCTCTTCCAAAAAGCAGGCCGGATGCAACCCTCAATCGAAGTAAAGTGTTACTTTCGTGAAAATTTTAAAAATATGACACCGAATCTCAGAAAAAGTATGTTCAGTTCATCGAATCCGGCGATGAAAGCATTTGCACCGGAAAACGTAGCCAAAACATCAGCCACCACACTCGACGGAGTCAGGGCACCGGGCGAAACCATGACCATATCAGGCGCGGTTAATCGCACAGCCATTCTATTGGGTATCCTGGTGCTAACCGGCATTATCAGTTATTCCATGACGCTTTCGGGCAGTGCATTCGCTATGCCCATGATGTGGGGCGGCCTGATTGGAGGCTTCATTGTAGCCATGATCATCATTTTCAAAAAGGAAATGGCACCTACTCTGGCGCCTTTATACGTAACCCTCAAAGGGCTTATGCTGGGCGTGGTTTCAGCCATGTACGCTTCCATGTACAACGGTATTGTAATACAGGCCATAGGGCTTACCATTTGTGTGCTGGCCCTCATGTTGCTGATTTATCAGAGCGGGTTGATTAAGGTAACCCAAAAGTTCAGAATGGGAGTGGTAATGGCCACCGGAGCCGTAATGGTGGTGTACCTCATATCCATTGTGTTGGGATTTTTCGGCATGTCAGTTCCCATGTTGCACGACAATGGAATTTTTGGCATTGGCATTTCGCTGGTGATTGTCGGCATAGCCTCGCTCAATCTTCTGCTCGATTTTGACACTATTGAGAAAGGAGCGCAAGCCGGAGCACCTAAGTATATGGAGTGGTTTGCTGCTTTTGGCCTCATGATCACCCTCATATGGCTTTACCTAGAGCTGCTTCGTCTGCTGTCCAAAGTTTACGGCAGGGATTAGGATTATAGAATGTCAGATTTGTAAAAAGCCCTCCGGCCCATGGCCGGAGGGCTTTTTTGTGTGTTGGAGCTGCTCACCACCATAGATGACGGAGATTGGCCAATATGCAATCCCTTTGGGATTGTGACACCGGTGCCATGTGAAAAAAGCTACAGGACCGGCCTTCACCGTTTTAGTCCAAGGCCGCCGGAAAATCGGTCAAGTTGCCTGTGCTGATTGCGTGTGTACGTCAAAGTTGACAATGCTAAAAATGAGTGAATGATACAAAATCCGCCTTAGCAGAACGGGCGAGAAAAAATGTCATTCAAGGCAGAGAAAAAAGCCATCGCTGTTT
>JBJHCA010000089.1:0-3819 GCA_050485785.1 Saprospiraceae bacterium
AAGGTATGAAGAAAGGTATGGAGAAAGGTATGGAGAAAGGTATGGAGAAAGGTATGGAGAAAGAAAAAATAAGGACTGCCTTAAATCTTTATAAACTCGGAGTTAGCATGGATATCATTTCCAAAGCTACCGGGTTTAGCGAGGAAGAAGTCGACCGCATCATCGGGGAGGCGGAACAGACCGGGTAAATAGATCCATTCATGTCAAAGATGATCAAAGCCATAGAATTTATGCCTGAGCCGGTACAAGGCAAAGCCCGCAATGCATACGAAGAACTCATTCTGGAAGGCATGGAGAAAGGTATGGAGAAAGGTATAGAGAAAGGTATAGAGAAAGAAAAAATAAGAACTGCCATCAATCTCTTTAAACTAGGTGCAGATTTGGATTTTATAGCCAGGGTAACTGAGTTAGACCAGGAAACTTTACAACGCATCATTCGGGAAGCGGAATAGTGACCGGGGTCTTGATTTAAAGCACTTTAGCCAAAACAATTACCTAGCAATGGCAAAATAAGTATACTGTTCCGCCTAAATCAATTGGGCTCAGAACATACGGCTGTCTTCCCACTTTTGTAAGGAGGCTTCATCATCAATGTCACTGAGGGGCTCAAGAAGACGATATGAGGCCAGTAATCCGGTGATACGCAGCACAGTTTCTCTGAAAACCATAGGTGTGCTCCACGACATGTTGTTGAACAGCTCTTCCGGGAAACTACGCCCACCTAAAAGGTAATACCCCCCATCGCGTGCAGGACCTATCACAAAGTCAGTATCATTCAGGGCATCAAAAGCCTGTTCCAGGTGTCCTGCCTTTAAATACGGACAATCTGTGCCGATTATCAGTGTTGGCCGGTTATCGGACGTGTGTGCCCTAAGCGCATGATACATTTTTTCACCCAGCCCGCTTCCGGTTTGCTTTCTGATTTCAAAACAAGTTAAGTGAGCAGATTCAGGAAGTGCTTCAGATTCGCCATCCAGATATAAAAACCTGTATGAATCAACAGAGGCAACTACTTCAAGCGTGTACCGCAGCAGTGAAGTATATACTTCCAACGCTTTTTCATTGCCAATACCCACTGCCAGTCTTGTTTTTACACGACCTTCCCGGGGAACCCGTGCCATCACTATGATGTTGCGTTGCTGCATCACTTGATTAACGGCCGGCCATACGGTAGAGTTCGTCCCTGTCCACAATTTTAATATCGCTGCCGTCTCGAAGACGCCTGGAAACGGCAGCAAACGGATCGGTGATCACTTTCTCTCCTTCTTCTACACCGCTAAGTATGCGAATATATTGATTGTCCTGTATTCCGGTGGTTACTCCACGCAGCTCAGCCACACCGTTGCGGGCAACAAAAACCACTTCTCGGGGTCTTTCTCTGCCTGCATTTTCCTCACTCCGGCCATTCTGATCTACGGCACGTGTGGTCACTGCCTGTATAGGTATGCACAAGATATCGCTTTCTGTTCTGGTTTTGATTTCCACTGCAGCCGACATTCCGGGTCTGAATGGTGCCGGAAGGTCATCAGATAGCAGATCACTGTATGAAGCTGCATCTATCCTAATCCGAACCGTGAAGTTGGTTACCTGGTCTGCCGTAAGTTGCATGCTCCCGATATCGCTGGATGAATTGGCTACATGAGTTACTTTTCCAGTAAAGATCCGGTCAAGATAGGCATCCACTTCAATATCCACTTCATCACCGTTTTTTACCCGCAATACATCGCTTTCGCTTACATCCACCCGAACTTCCATGGTGTGAAATGCAGCAATCCGCATTATCTCAGTACCGGTCATCTGAAGAGTACCTACCACACGTTCGCCCTGTTCAACATTGAGCCGGGAAACTATACCGCCCATTGGTGCATATATGGCTGTCCGCTGCAGGCTTTCCTGTGCTTCACGTACAGTGGCCTCCGCACTTTGAATGGTGAATGCCGCTGCCCTGGCTGATTGCCTTGCAGATTCTATAGCAGCTTCGGCACTGCCAATGTTGGCTTCGGCAGAGGCCAGGTTGGCCTGCGCCTGAAGCAGTGCAGCCTCAGAAGCTTCAAATTCTGCTGCAGAAATTACGTTTTCGCGGAAAAGCACCTGGTTTCGGTCGTGTTGCCGCTTTATATTGTCTACCTGTGCTTTAAACTGTGCCCTGGAAGCCTCAGCTTGTTTTTTTTGCGATTGCGACATAGCAATCTGTGACTCGGCATTGGCAGCCTGAGCCCGTGCACTGTTCATTGTGGCAATGGCCCGGTCAACTCCCGACTGATAGGCATCAGGTCTTATGCGGAGCAGCAGTTGACCTCTTTCTACGGAGTCGCCTTCCACCACGTTCAGTTCAATGATTTCACCACTAACATCTGAACTGATCTTCACTTCCGTTTCCGGAAAAATGCGTCCACTGGCCGACACGGTTTCAGTTATGGTGCAGAGTGAAGCCTCTTCAACAGCCACCTCTATGCCGCCACTTCTGCCTGATGATTTCCAGATGACCAGAATAAGCAGTACAACGATGATGGCAACAATGATGAGTATATTTCTTTTACTGAACATAGCTTCGGTTTTGTGAGTCGGTTTTGGTTATTGAGTCATCCACATATCCTGACCCATATAGTACTCCAGTACTTTGAGTCTGAAAATGTATTCATATTGGGCATTGGTTTTTTCAATTCGGGCGGTTTCGTATGACGATCGGGCTACATTGAGCTCAAGAACAGTGCCTGCCCCCAGGCTGTAACGCGCCTGAACACTGTTAAAGGCCTGTTCGCTGGCCTGTTCTTTTTTATCTGCAGGCTCCAGTTTGCGCCATGCACCTTCAACATCAGCCACAGCCTGCTGTATTTCAGTGCGGAGCTGATGCTTGCGGCTCATTTCCTGTAATCCGGCCGACAAGGCATTGACCCTGGCTTGTTCTATGCCCAACCGCCGCTGAAAACCGTTGATAATGGGTATACTAAGCGATACACCAAATCCCTGACCAAAATTCTCATTGATCTGATTGAAATATGGATTGGCAATTAAATTGGGAATTTGCTGATCTGTTTCGATAGTAAAAGGCTGGCCGTCAATTCGGACGGTTTGCTGTACCGGAACCGTGGTGAATCCGTCAATCTTTACTCCCTGATTGGAGTAATTGGTATTGAGCTGGGCAAATATGGCCAGGGTGGGCCAAAGCTGACGTTGCGCAACTTCCACACCCATTTGTGCACTTTCCGAATTGAGCCGGGCAGCTGTAATTCCCGGGTGAAACGCTGTGGCATCACGGTAAATGGAAGCTGCATGATAGGTTTCAGCCGGTGGCCTCAACAAGTCGACCTGCGGCCTTTCCAGTGTAATGGGTTGCGAAGGATCCAGTTCAAGCAGGTTCATCAGGTTTAGCTTTTGAATAATTGCTATGTTTTCTGACTGTACCAGCAATTGCCTTTCCCGTTCTACCATAGCCTCAACCTCAAACCGGCTTCCCGGGGGCAATGAGCCGGCTCTGATCAATATCTCGGTGTCTCGAAGCTGAGCCTGTGCATTGTTCAGCCGTTCACGGGCAATGTCTACCTGCGCCTCGGCCAACACTGCCGATAAATACAGGGATGAAACCTGCAGCGCAATATCATTGATATTCTGTTGGGCATCGGCTTTGGCAGCTTCCAGTGCCAGGTCTGCCTGCCTGATCTGGGCATTTACCCTGCCTCCCTGATACACGAGCCAACTTCCGTTGAGGCTGTAACTGTTGTACTGGATGGATTGATTCACAAAAGTATTGGTAAGCGGATCAATAGTACGTCCGTAATTGAGACCGTAAGAAGCTGATGCATTCAGTGCCGGAATACG
>JBJHCA010000089.1:3829-12052 GCA_050485785.1 Saprospiraceae bacterium
GAATACGCTGATTGCGGGTCAGGCGATTCGATACATCGGCATTGGTTACCTGCAGTCCGCTCTGCCTGGCGGCTATGCTGTTTTCCGTAGCATGTTTTACGCAGCGTTCCAGGCTCCACACCTCCTGTGCCCGAACTGACAGAACAACAATCAAAAAAGTAACGACAGTTGCCGATAGCTTCAACATACTCATATTTTCACGGGTTTATTTGCTTCTCGTGTGCAATGTTACGCCTATTCCGTTACATCACTGAATGATTTCTATAATCGTTTTACTAATTCGGATGAACGCAGCATATTTGGGCTAAAATTATAAACCGGCTTATGGTACAGCCATTTAACCACGAATATTTCATGAAGGCAGCTCTCCAGGAAGCCAGGCTGGCCTTTGATGAAGGCGAAATACCCGTGGGAGCCGTCATCACTCATCACAACAAGATCATTGCCAAAACGCATAATGCCACCGAAAAACTCACCGACGTTACTGCTCACGCAGAAATTATGGCCATAACTTCCGCTTCAAACCATTTGCAGTCAAAATATCTGAGGGATTGCACGCTCTATGTTACGCTCGAACCTTGTGTAATGTGTGCCGGTGCATTGTTTTGGGCCCAGCTTGGGCGGCTGGTCTATGCCACAGATGACCCTAAAAGAGGCTTTACGCAGTCATCGGTTCAGCTGCATCCTAAAACAGTGATCGATCAGGGTATTCTGTCAGAAGAATCTGCTGAATTGCTCCGGCTTTTTTTTGAGCGATTGAGGTGATTTTTGCTTTGTGTTTTATGGATATCTCTTTGTTGTGCTGTTGTCCCGTTCACGCCATTGTCCGGCTTGATCAAGTTGAACCGATTTACGGGTTTGGCATTTTAACCCTGTCCAATCAGCACAGCCCTGTTTATTGCTGTTTAAAAGGATGTCTGGCCTGCCAGGCAACAGGCGGGTTGAGTATCCTTACAGCCCCTTTTACCAGAGACTTGGCAATATGTCGTCTGTGCCTCAGGTAGCTGTGGTAATAAATGGGTTCTGCTCCCAGACTGCTTTTAATCTCCAGGGCAGTTCGTGAAAAGTTGACATTGTGAAAACCTTCCCGGATACCCTGATCCAATATGGCAAAAAGCATGTTGAGATAAAGCTGATGGTCGCTGTTGTATTGCTTGTCAAATCCAATATAGTGCGCTTCCAGCTTACTCCCGTTTGGTATAGTGGAATGAAATCCGATGAGTTCGCTGTTAAGAAACCAGCCGCAGATATGCACTCCTTCCGACGTCGATTGCAACATAGTTTTGAAATACGACTCTCGCAGGTGGACCATGTTGAAATCTGCATCACTCACCACTTGGCGATACAACCTGTAAAGTAAAGGCCCATAGTGACCGGCTTCCTCTGGCAGTAACCGTCGGTATTGAATAGCTCCGAGCAATTTCAGCGCTCTCCTGTATCTCACCCGGTACCTCGATGAAATTGCGGCCAGGTAATCTTCAAAAGTGTTCCAATCAGATGGAATGCGCAATTCCATGGATGGTTGGATGTTGACTTTGACAAACCCGTCCCGGTCAGTAATGCTGCAAGGTGCAATCATGTCTTTGATCAGCTGGAGACCAATATTCTCACCTTCGGGTTGCCAGTATTCACTCACCCTGCGTATGGCTTTTTCAGTAAGGAAACATTGTTCATCATGAGTAAGGGATGGCTCAAAAACTGCGGCAGGGCTGCCGCTGATCAGAAGGTTTCCTGCCACGAGGGTTTGCAGAGAAATCCGCTTTTGTACCAGCACCCGGATGTTTCGCTTGATGGTTTCAAAAAAGCAGGCTCCGTTATTGGCATCCGGTTGGTTTTTAAAGCTACTTCCCGCTTCAAATTTAACTGATTGCATAGGCATGATGCCGATAAGTTGGCCTTTGCGATATATGCAGCCATAAGCCAATGCCATGCCTTCGGGCGGGTGTTTTTCGATGATGCTCAGATACCACCGGGCATGAAGAGGATAGGATTGTAGGGCAAGTTCATCCCATTGCCCGGGAAGTGCTTTAACTGCGTGAAAAACCTCCAGTTCAATATCATGATCTATGTTCAGTAATGCTCCTCGTTGTCCGGCTTCTACCGTCGAAGTCATTATTTTGGAGGAATTCGCCATGCTGCTTAAACAAAGAGTTATCAAAAATTAAGCTCCCACACCTGACGGTGTTCGCGGTGTTATGGAAACCAGATTACATGTAGCCAGTGCTACAACCTTTTGCTTATCAGCGTGCAGAATTTCACATGATCCGTGGATCAGTGTTTTGCCGGCTCTGTCAATCCGGGCCTTGGCCAAAATGGTATCCCCCGTTTTAGCACTGTTGAGGAACTCAGTATTCAGGCTCACCGAAACGTAACGGCCTTTGAGGTTGAGGGTTGCTGATGCGATACCGATCACCTCGTCGGCAATGGCAGCCAGTGCACCGCCGTGAATGAGCCCCAGCGGGTTTGACATGTTTTCGCGAACCTCAAAACTGCAAACTGCAAAGCCTTCTTCCACCTCGAGCAAGGTGCCGTTAAGCCAGCGGCCAAATGGTGAAGGGCTGCGTTCCATGGTTTGCCCTACGGCTTGCTTTAACAGGCTGAGTACAGGATTTTCCATACAGTAAGTTTTTGAAAGGGGTTGCTCGCACATCCGGCACGGCGTTGCACGGAAATTTGCAGTAATGGCTTAACGCCAATTGATGCAAAAGGTTACCGGTTGTCGTTGTTTCTGCCGAAAATGCGACGAAAGAGGCCCGGCCGTTCTTCCTCCTTTTGTTCGCTCTCGGTACTTTGTTGCCGTGAAGTTCCGCCCGGGCGTAGGATTATGGTAGGTGCCTGTCGCGGTTGACTAATATCTTGTGATTGCGGTCTTCGTGACTCAATCAGGCTGGTGCGTACCTGATCGGCCGTGGTGGCTTCGCCACCGGAGGCCAGTACAGCTCCCATACCGGTAGATGAATACATTCTGCAATGGAGCATGGCAGTCTGAACAGAGTCCAGCTCAGGAAAACGGGAACTTTGCCATGGTGCATACTCCTCGTTAGCCAACGCTTTTTGCATAAACAAGCCCCAGATTGGAAGAGCCATATTGGCCCCCTGACCCAGATTGAGCGTCCTGAACCTGATCCGGCGGTCTGCACCACCTACCCACACCCCGCCTATTACGTCAGGAGTGTAGCCGATAAACCATCCGTCTGCATGACCCTGAGTAGTACCGGTTTTTCCGGCTATGGGAAGCCGGAGATTATACCTGAACCTAAGCCGCCGTCCGGTGCCACTGTCGATGGCATTGGTCAGCATATGGGTCATCATCAATGCATGATCCTTGTCCATAGCCTGTTGCGGCGCAGAGGTATCTGGGGTGTGCTGGTACAATACATTGCCAAATCGGTCTTCAATCCTACGGATTGTCCTGAAGGAAGTATGTACACCCTGATTGGCAAAAGTGGCGTACATCTGAGCCATATCCAGCAATGGGATGTCAGCAGCACCTAAAGAAATACTGGGGAATGACGGAACTTCCGTTTTTACACCCAGCTTCGAAGTCATTTCCCGCACTGAATCAACACCGGTTCGGAAAATCATCTGAACGGCTATAGTATTGATAGAATGGGCCAATGCCCCCTTCATGGAATAATAGCCGCCGTACTTGCCGTCGGCATTTCCGGGTGTCCAGCGATATCCCCGGTATGTGATCAGCCGGTTGGGCATATACATGCACGGTTCGTAACCCTGTGCGAGAGCAGTAGCATATACTGCAGGTTTGTAAGTAGAACCAACCTGGCGGGAAGCTTTGATGTGATCAAACATGTACCGCTCAAAGTCAATACCACCTACCCAAGCCAATATGCTGCCGTCATGTGGGTGAGCAACCAGAAAACCGGTATTGAGCCTGGTGTAAAAGTAATAGAGCGAATCAAGTGCAGTCCACACTGAATCACCTGCCCATTCTACAACATCCTCCGGTACCGGCCTTGGCAATTCAGCATGTGCAAAAATCTCGTCATCACTCATACCTGCACTGCGCAAACTCCGGTAAGTTTCGGTATTACGGTACAGGGCATTAATCTCTGCACCGGTGAGCAGGGTATCGTTTTTCCAATGCCGGTCAAAGTCTTTTTGCAGGGCAGTCATGTGCTCCAGTACTGCTTCTTCGGCGTATTGCTGCAGTACCGGATTAAGGGTAGTGAAT
Source organism: Saprospiraceae bacterium (assembly GCA_050485785.1). Taxonomy (GTDB): domain Bacteria; phylum Bacteroidota; class Bacteroidia; order Chitinophagales; family Saprospiraceae; genus JBJHCA01. The sequence goes on from JBJHCA010000089.1 coordinate 8,022, forward strand.
ATCCTCAGACCGTCTGTATAAATGTTGTATTGTGAACCATCTGATCTGGGATTCGAGCGGGCCCAATTTTTCAGCTCTTCGGCCACATGCACCCTGAAATACCGCGCCGGTCCTTCCCTGAAATCATCCATGGTGTAGTTGAGATTTAATGGAAGGATTGACAGGGAATCAAACAAGGGCCGCTCGATATAATTGTGTTGAAGCATCCTTGAAAGCACAAGGTTGCGCCGTTGTATAGCTAAATCAGGTTGTGTACGGGGGTTATAAATCGAGGTAGCTTTAAGCATGCCAATAATGGTAGCTGCTTCGGCAAGGCTAACCTCGGAGGCATGTCTTCCAAAAAACCGCCGGCTGGCTACTTCAATACCGTAAGTATTGTCACTGAAAGGAACTGTATTCAGGTAAAGGAGCAGAATTTCTTCTTTGTCGTAGAATTCTTCAATTCGGCCGGCGATGATCATCTCCCTGAACTTGTTAACTGCAATGCTCCAGGCACCAAAATCCTTTCGGGGGTATAGATTTTTGGCCAGTTGCTGACTTATGGTACTTCCGCCGCCTGCACTCCGGTCTCCAAGAATGATGGACTTGAACAGTACGCGAAACATGCTCCTGATATCCACGCCCCCATGATCGTAAAACCGGGCATCTTCTGTGGCAATCAGTGCATCGATGTAGTGTTCGGAGATCTCCTCGTATTCAATTTTGACGCGGTTCACCAGGTAGTACCTGCCCAGCTCAGTTTCATCAGAACCATAAATAATTGAGGATTCAGCGTGGTGAATCGATTTGAGTTCGTCTCGCTCGGGTATAGGTGCAAAAAATTCATTGAGTACCAGCAGAAAAAAGGCCGTTACAGCTATGGCGACGGACAGAATAGCCCCTGAAATTACCAGAATGGGGTACTTGATATAGGGTTTGTCGAGAAAACGAAAAATGGCACTGTTCATGACGGCAAGCCTGTTACCGATTAGAACTGCTGTTCGTTGTAAGGTTTTAATGTATGTTTCCAGCTGCATGATGGGTTGGTTTTGAACCTATTCCCAACTTCCTTTTGCTATGTTCAGTTTTTCCGGTGTGCCAATGTCAAACCACCGGTATGAGTCTGTTGGCAATGCAAAAACACTTCCTCCGGAACCCGTTTCAAGAAACAGATCGATGAGTGAAAAAATGCCGTGCAACCGCGTTTTTTTCAAAATCTCGCGACGAATCACCGAAATTCCCTGAAATGCAAAAGGCTGCGGAGTTTCTAAAGTGCTTCCACACCATTTGTACGAGCCCTTGTTTTTGTGCTGCCATCCTATCAGCCTGTTATCCCGGTCAAACAGAAGTTGTCTGGTTGAATCCCGGTGACTCACCGCCAGTGTGGCATCCGCCTTACTTTCCAGGTGGGCAGCACAACAAAAAGCTATGCAAAGATCGCTTAAAATATCCGCATTGTATAACACAATATGTTCTGCTTCAAACCATGAAGCCGCATTGAGCAACCCTCCACCCGTATCGAGTAGCCGGTTCGATTCATCTGAAATCAGAATAGTGAGCCCCGGCCGGTTGACTGTTGACAGATAGCGAGTGACCTTGTCGGCAAAATGGTGGACATTCACCACAACGCGTCGGATACCTGCCTTGTAAACTGCCTCCAGCGCATATTCCAATAGAGGCTTGCCCTTAACTTCAACCAGCGCTTTTGGCGTAGTGTCAGTAAAAGGCTGTAAACGGGTTCCCAGGCCTGCCGAAAAAATCATGGCATCAAACCTGCCGGCCGTTTCGGCATTCATCGCTTCCATGCATCGCGGTTGAGATGACTAATACTCACCTGAATATCAGGCGATTTCCGTAGGAGTTCGGCAAGACGTTCCGCCATGTATACGCTGCGATGCTGACCACCGGTACAGCCAAAATTGACGGCAAGATAACTGAAACCCCGCTGCTGGTATGCTTCCACCGATTGCCTCACAATACTGCTGAAATGCTCAAACATGCGATGCACTTCCTCTTTTTCCTCCAGCCAGTGAATCACATCGGCATCGAGCCCTGACCGCGTTTTGTACCTTTCAATCCGTCCGGGATTAGGCAGCATGCGGCAGTCAAACACATGTCCGCCTCCGTGTTCAGAAATATCAGAAGGATATCCGTTCCGGAAACTGAATGACTGGATATTGACGGTTAACTCAGTTGAAATGTTGGTTTTCATTTTTCGTATCTCTTTGTGGGCCTCCTTCGTCGGCTGATGGCCGTCCGCATAACCTGTATCACTTTCCAGGAAGTAAACCGGGCTGTTGCGCAATTCACCACTGATCCGATGCAACTCAGGATATTTTGCAGGCAACTCAGGGTATGAACGGAACAGGTGTTGCAGGTTTTCAATGGCATGCGGAATGCTGGCTATAAAATGCGGACGCTGTTCATGAAGCCCCCTCAGGCCATAAGCACCCAGCACCTGTAATATGCGAAACAGCACAAAAACGGGATATTGCTCTTGCAGCATTTCTGCATCAAATCCCGGTAGGTTTTTGACCCGGTCCAGGTAATCGTTGAACAGCTCGGCCCTCATCTCCATGGGAAGCGATGCCCTGGCCTGCCACAAAAGACTGATCAAATCGTACAGCGGATGCCCCTTGCGTGCTCCCTGAAAATCAATCGTGTACATCCGGCCATTGTGCACCATCAGGTTGCGTGACTGAAAATCGCGGTGAACCAGCACCTGCATTCCCCGATAGCTGAGCAATTCGCCGACCATTCCATCGAAATCCTCTTCCAGAGCCACTTCATTAAAGTGATGACCGCCAATTCTGAGAAAACAATACTTGAAATAGCAAAGGTCCCAGTAAAAGCTTTTCAGCGTAAAAGCCTGCACGGGGTAGCAAATTTCAAAGTCAAAACCGGGGCTCACCCGGCTTTGGATGGCTACAATTGTGTCTATGGCTTGCCGGTATAGAGGCTTGAGTTGAGCAGCATCCCCGGTTGACTGCAATAAATCAAACAGGCTGGTGTTGCCCAAATCTTCGAGCAATTGATGCTTTTCATCTTCAGAAACAGCAAAAATCCGGGGTACGGGTATGCCATTAGCGGCAAGCACCTTTCCAATGGCAATAAATGTCCGGTTTTCATTTACATCGGCATTAAACATGCCCATTGCAGAATTTCCATTACTGAAGAGCCTGCGATACACTCTTCCTGAACCTGCACCTGGAACGGGTTCAACCCGGGTAACAGGCTTGCCAAAATACTGATCAAAAAGTAAACAAAGTGTATTGACTGAATCGGATGTCATAAGTCCTCCGAAGATATGCCTATTTTTGAGACTGGAAAAGCTCGCTCGCCTCAATCACTGAAATTATCTTCCATGCGCATTTTTTCAGCCGTTTTAGTCAGCATACTTGTGGTGGTTGTACTAGTTGTGTCCTGGCTTGCTCACCATGTGCTACCGGTTGCTACGGGATACTTTGCCAAAAACATGTGTTCATGCATGTTTATTCAGCACCGCAATGCTGAATCTGTAGCCGGTGAAGAACTGGCACCTTACTGGTATATTGGTTACCGGGCAGATTCCGCAAAAAAACAGGTAACAGCTTCAGTATTACAAATGGCCCGCGTTACGGCAATTTACCGGAATGGTTATGGTTGTACGCTGGCCCGTGGCCTGTCGGCTGATAAACTCAGAGCTGTAGAACTGCCCTCCCCGGCCGCAGTTTATGAAGGCATGGATACTATGCCCGATGAGTTTTTGACGCTTCATCCGCTACATTTTAGTATAGACTCAACAAGGTTTTTCGCTGCCGTTGATTTTTATTTTCACCCGGACAGTACACCGGATGACTATACCCGTGCACTGGTGGTAGTTCACAGGGGCAAAATGATCGCTGAACGGTATGCAGAAGGATTTGACCGGAATGTTCCCCAATTGGGCTGGTCGATGGCGAAATCGGTGAGTGCAATCATGGCGGGAATAGCTGACCGGCAACGCCTGATTACCCACAGTCAGACAGCCCTATTCCCCGAATGGCACGAAGGCACAAAGAGTCAAATAGCAG
>JBJHCA010000090.1:0-11945 GCA_050485785.1 Saprospiraceae bacterium
GTATAACAATGAAAGGCCACATAAGGCTTTAATGTATTATACACCCACACAATTCCTTAACGTTTGTTTTATATGCACCCTTGCAATCAGTAGAAATTGTATTTGGGGATATGAAATGAGGTAATTTTCAATAAAAACATTCATGTGGAGCATCGGCAAAGTTTCAGGATGGAAATTCAGATCAGAATTAGGCATTTGGTTTAAACAGTTCAGGGCTGTATTATGTATTTTTCATTAAAGCGGATGTAAATCAATGCTCAAAATTTATTATTCCCCCAAAAAACCATGAAAAAATCAATATATATAATTGTCGGTATATGCACGCTTTTGCTTGTAACGATCCTTGGATTACACGCCTGGCTACCGGGATTTCTTTCGGAAAAAATAGCGTTTGCCATCAGCACCGAAATGAATGAGGAGACCAATGAACTGTATGTTGTTGAGGCGGGAACAACCAGTTTTAGCCCCTTTTTCGGCACCACCCGTATTGCTAAAATCCGGATTACCCCCAATGATAGTATCCTGGATGAAGGAAATGTTGACTTGCTTCCTCGCCAAGTGTTTGAAGCGGCCGTATACGATTTGAAGATATCCACCCGGACTTTGATTGATCTGGCGCTTCAACGAAAAGAAGTCAAAGTGAACAAGCTTAATGCCGACAGTATCTTCCTGTCTGTTTACACGAATTATTCCGGCAAGGTGAATGAAAGAAACAGGCAAGCGATGAACATGGAACAGATTTTTCTGGACAATATAAGTACCCATAAACTGAGCATTGTACAACGATCACTTACCGATACCTCAAAACAACAAGTGTTTCAAACCGGCAAACTGGATGTTAGCGGCAGCATCCGCTTTTCCGGTGAAGAAAGCGATCCATCCGGAAATCCCGGTTTTCATGTTCGGTCCCTCTCGGTTTTGGGAATCAATATTCACTCAAACCACGGCTTACATACGTTTCATGTTGACAAAGTATTATTTGACGACAAAAAACAAACCGCTGATCTTAATGGGATCAGAATGACTCCCAAATACAGCAAACTGGAGTTTCGCAGGCATATCCCATTTGAACAAGAGCGATTCGATCTCAGTCTGGATCATATAAAATTGTCGGGCCTTCAACAAGACAGAATTATGCAGGATAGTGTAATTATCATTTTACAAATAGAAGTCAATGAAGGCCGGCTGGAAGTTTTTCGCGATAAAAATCCTCCCTTTAATGAAAGTTTGCGTCCTCCCCCACCGGCTCGCCACATTTTGGATGCCCCATACGGCTTGTTTATAAGTGAAATATTATTGAACAATGTCGACATCATTTATGAACAGTTGGCAGAAGGTGCAGATACTATCGGTCAGGTTCCCTTTAAAAATTTAAATGCAAGCATCTACAACTTAAGCAACCTGAAGGACTCTCTGGCACTTGATAGTGTAATGAATATCAGGGCAGAAGCTTTAACTTTCAATGAAGCCTTATTACAAACTGAATTTAATTACACCATTACCGATCCTAATGGTGCTTTTACTGCAAGAGGAGAACTGGCACCGCTTCATTTTACAAGTATTAATATGATCTTGTTTCCACTCACAGGCATAAAGGTCATCAGCGGCATGCATCACAAAACCTACTTTAACATTTACGGGGATAATACGCAGTCAGCCGGAGAAATCATGATGCGGTATTCAGATCTTGAAGTTGACCTTGCTCCGGATCGTGGCCGGGTGATACAGGGGATAGCAGGCTTTGTAGGCCCCAACTTTTTGTATCATCAGGACAACCCGGAAAACGATGGTGAATTAAGAGTAGGTCAAGTTAGTTACGAACGCGATGTTACGCGTTTTGTTTTTCACTATTGGTGGCATAGTTTTTTCTCTGGGGCCAAAGATACCTATATGCAAAAGCATTTCAATTAGTTGATTACTCAACTTTGGGGTAATTGTTTGTTAGCGGGAGGTGTGTTGGATTTTTTATATCTTTTTGTTTGAATACAGTCTGCAGATAGTTTAACAGGAAGCGCTGAAAGAAGCTCTCGAAACCTTCATCTGATAAAGTTTACGGTGGTAGCAGAGTAATAATTGAACATGACTACAGATTTGATGTCCGGTCATACGCCTGGTGTGTTTAGCAGCTCACAATAATTACTCACAATTAACGCAAAATAATGTTGTAGTTTTCTGCACTCCACGTCCATTGATACGCATCAATGAGGTTTGCAAAATTTCTGTCACCCTATTGACAAATACCCTTAATAATAATAGCTTTGGAGATCAATTTCAAAAACTTCTCTAGTCTACCTCATTTTTGGGTGGATAAAAGAAATTTTTGGCGGTAGTAGGTAAGGTGCCTTCAGTGATGAGACATTCTGAACAAGCTGTATATCTCTAGATTAGCCAATAAATAATAAACAATGATTTTTAAACATTCAAATCTCTGAAATATGATATGTGCACGAATATTAGTTTGTTTTTCAATCGTTTTTTTTACATTAACTTCTGTTGGTCAAGGTACCACCAGTTTATCAGATAAAGAGAAGAAAAACGCAATAATTTTCTCACCTTTTAATTTAATCGATCCAATAAATCCCTCTTTTCAGATAGGCTACCAAAGGCTATTAAGTGACAAATTTGAGCTGCAAATGGAATATGGATATATCATAAATAAAGCTTTATTTCATTATATTATTAATCCTCATGAAAGCAAGGATGACTATTCAAATAAAGGATTTAAATTAAGAACGGAATTAAAAAGATTTTTTAAAAATGATGGATATTTTAGGTATTATCTGTCTGGTGAATTGTTCTATCTAGAAAATGTTTCAAAAGTACAAAACCAATTTATAGTTTCAGATCCTCATTATAATTATTCATTTGAATTACCAAATGATGAAGAAGAATATGGATATACCGATTATTTTACAAATGCTAAAACTAAGTATGGAATTAATGCCAAATTTGGTATTAAACGAATATCCAATGCTTTCTTCTACGAAACTTATGTTGGCATAGGGATAGCATATCGAAACAACATACATAGCGATAGGGAAAATATTAATGATAAACCTTATGATACAACTTTTCTAAATGATAATGTTCCAAAAGAGATGTACATATTTAATTTACCCCTAAATTTTAAAATAGGATATATGTTTTAGTAAATATAACTGTCCCCCCAATCAAGCATCAACAAACCGTCACGCAGGGCATGCCTTCATTGCCCTTCATGTTGCACCCAGCCTCGGGTAACCGCAAATCAACGCTCTCCCCCTCCCCTTCCATCCAAAGCCAAATTTTTCCCTAAATTGCCACGACCTGCGAAGCAGGAAAACAAAAAGACATGTCACACCTTGAGCAAAAAAGCAAAACGGGCTTCAACGGCTATCAAAGCGCTAAAGCTTTTACCGGGCAGGGACTGAGTGAAACGGAAGTGGTGGCACAGCGTGCACGGTACGGCAGTAACACGGTGAGCCGGCCTAAAAATGTGCTGCTTGAAAACATGATGGCTGCTGCTTCTGAGCCGATGTTCATATTGCTGTTGGCTGCCTGCAGTATTTATTTCATTCTGGGCGAAAATAATGAAGCATTCACTATGCTGGCTGCTATTATGTTTGTGGCCGGTATCGATGTGTACCAGAATTACCGAAGCCGAAAAGCGGTGAAAGCATTAAGCCGGATTACCGGCAGTGTGGCAGTGGTATTGCGTGGCGGACGGCGTCAGGAAATTGCCATGGCTGATGTGGTTCAAGGGGATCTGATCACCTGTGCGGAAGGCAGTATCATTCCTGCGGATGCGGAAATACTGGACTCCGCAGATTTTGCGGTCAATGAAGCCATTCTTACCGGGGAATCGGCTGCGGTCGAAAAATTTGAAGGTGACCCCGTTTTTCAGGGAACCCAGGTAGTGCGCGGATACTGCTACGCCCTGGTTAAGGCCATAGGTGCTGACACGGGGTTGGCGGGTATTGGCAAGCTGGTAGAGGAAACAGGCCGCGAAAAAACACCCATGCAACAAAAAGTATCCCATTTTGTGCGAAAAATGGTACTGGCCGGCAGCCTGGCCTTTGCCCTGGTCTGGTTCTATTACTGGTACCAAACCGGCAGCATACTTCAGGGCTTGCTCAGGGGGCTCACCATGGCCATGAGTGTTTTGCCCGAGGAAATTCCCGTGGCACTGTCCACCTTCATGGCTCTGGGGGCTTACCGCCTGCTGAAACACGGGATCATTGCCCGCAGTCCGCGCGCAGTGGAAACACTGGGTTCGGCTACCGTTATATGTCTCGACAAAACAGGAACGCTGACTCAAAATTTAATGCATGCCACGCATATTTATGATTGGTCATCCCGCAGCGAGGTCAGCCTGAGTCAACCGGGTTTGGAAACTCCCGTTCTGGAATACGCCATGTGGGCCAGCGAAACGGAACCTTTTGATCCCATGGAAAAGTCGGTTCACCAAATGTACGAACGCCACGCTGCCCGTGATGAACGCCAAAATTACCGGATGGTGAAAGAGTATCCTCTGGCTGGAACCCCACCGGTAATGACACATATTTATCAAAATGAAGCCGGCGCAACCATCACCGCTTGCAAAGGAGGCCTGGAAGGCATACTGAAGCTTTGTGATGTGCCGGCTGAGGAACAAAAGACCATCACAGAGCGGGGCAGCCAATACGCAGCTGCCGGACAAAGGGTGCTGGGCGTTGCCCGCGGACAATGGTCGGATGACCACTTCCCGGCCACTCAGGAGGAAATACCTTTCACCTTTTTGGGAATGATCACCTTTTACGATCCGCCTGTGGAAAACATTGATCAGGTGATCAGAAGTTTTTACGATGCCGGGGTGGACGTAAAAATGATCACCGGCGATTATCCTGCAACGGCCAAAGCGGTAGCTGCCCTAACGGGAATGGCACCATCACCGGTACTTACCGGCCGGGAAGTAGAATCCATGAGTGATCAACAATTGAGGGCCGTGGTGAAACAAACGGGAATTTTTGCCCGGATTGCCCCTGCTCAGAAGCTTCGCATTGTGGAAGCACTCAAACAGGAAGGAGAAATCGTTTCCATGACCGGTGACGGGGTCAACGACGCCCCCGCACTCAAGGCAGCGCATATTGGTATAACCATGGGCAAAAGAGGTACCGAAGTGGCCAAAGCCTCCGCAGGCATGGTGCTGGCCAAGGACGACCTGGCTGCCATGACTGATGCCATTTATCTCGGTCGTCGAATTCATACCAACCTCACCAAAGCCATACGCTATATCATTTCCATCCACATTCCCATTATTCTGCTCGTGTTGCTGCCCATCTTCTTCCACTGGCTGCCCGGCATGCTTTTTACGCCGGTTCACGTCATATTTCTAGAGCTCATCATGGGGCCTACATGCAGTATTATTTACGAGAATGAACCTGTTCCCCAGGACGAACTTGATCGTCCGGGAGGATCACAGTCTTCGGCGCTTTTCAGTTTTTCCCAGCTCAGGGTCAGTATTCTGCAGGGGCTGATGATCACTGCAGGTTGCCTGGTGGCCGGCTACTACGCCGCATCGGTCTACGGGCATGAAGATACTGTCCGCACCTTCGTATTCAGCACCATTTTACTGTCCAATGTACTCCTCACACTGGCCAACCGCTCTTTCAGGCGTTCCATACTGGAAACCATCGGCCGTAAAAATCCGCTCATCCCAGTCATCACGGCCTTATCGCTCATCATGCTATTGCTGATCCTTCACATCCCTTTCCTCAACACTTTGTTTGATGTACATGCCCTCCATCTGTCGCAACTCCTCATTCCGGCCGGCCTGGCATTGATGGCTACCCTGTGGCTTGAGCCTTTTAAAATATTCAGGCAGCATCGCGTTAAGACTGCTATATAACACACTGGTAAGTTGACTGATATTGGCTGATTGGGGTATTATTTTTTATATCTCTTTGTTCGGGGTTCCCCGTTATACATATTCCCAAAACAAACATTACCCTAAACAAACCCCTTGAACCCCCTGAAAAATTTAATCGTGCCGGCTGCGGCCGGCCAGATATTGCCGCCATTTGTTAAGACAAGCCTCCATATCAGCGGGCATGGGGGCATCAAATTCCATGTATTGCAGTGTAGTGGGATGCACAAATCCCAGCGTACGGGCATGCAGCGCATGGCGCGGAAGCAGTGCAAAGCAGTTGTCCACAAACTGCCGGTATTTGGTGTACACGGTGCCTTTTACGATTTTGTTGCCGCCGTATCGCTCATCATTAAACAGCGGATGCCCGATATAGGCCATGTGAACCCTGATCTGATGCGTCCTTCCTGTCTCCAGCTTGCACTCTACCAGGCTCACGTAATAAAGTCTTTCCAGCACGCGGAAATGCGTTACCGCATGCTTGCCCTGCTCTCCCTCGGGAAAGGCCGCCATCTCCATTCTAAATCGCGGATGTCGCCCAATATGCGCCGTAATGGTGCCCGTATCTTGTTCGGGTTCACCCCATACCAGGGCTACATATCTACGCTCAATGGTGTGAGCGGCAAACTGAGCAGCTAAATGGGTCATGGCCTCGGGCTTTTTGGCAATCACCAAAAGTCCGCTCGTGTTTTTGTCAATGCGATGAACCAGGCCCGGGCGGTCAGGCATATTGCCCGGCATTACCGGCATATCATCGGAAAAATGAAAGGCCAGTCCGTTCACCAGCGTACCGCTTAAATTGCCCACACCGGGGTGTACTACCAGCCCGGCTGGTTTGTAAATTACCAACAGGTCATCGTCCTCAAACCGGATGTCCAGTTCTATGGATTCAGGTTGAATACTGCCCGGCGCTTTGGGTGGCTCAGGCATTACTATGGTTACGGTTTCGCCGGGTTTAACCTTGTGGTTGGGCTTTACCGGCCGATCATCCACCCGCACCACCCCATCGCGGATCATCTGTTGTATGCGGTTTCTGCTGAGGCGTTCCACCCGCGACATCAAAAATTTATCGATACGCAGCGGCTGCTGCTTGGGGTCGGCTACAAACCGGCGGTGTTCAAACTCCTGATCCATGTCCTCCTCCATAACTCGTAGCACTTCATGTGGCCGGCCTATTGCTCTGTGTATTCGTGGCGGGATAACAGCGTAATTCCGGGCTGTACAAACATCTCCTCTTTCAAAACGCGCCCTTTGTCGTCATACTCCATGCTGTGCTCCTGAACGGTGCGGCCTTTATCATTCACTACCTCATGGGCAATCAACCTTCCGGCATCGTCGTATTCAAAGCTGTGTGTATGCTTTATGCCTTTTGATGGTTCTTCGCGTACTTCCTCCACTACCCTGCCATGCTCATCCAAAGCTTCAAAAACGGCCATCACCACATATCCGTTGTGATCTTTAACGACGCGGGCACGGGTGCCATTTTCTTTGTTCTCGGCATACTCGTAGGAAATTGCCCGTTCGCCGTAAGCCTCTTCATAAATCACCATGCTTACAGGCCTGCCTTCGGCATCCCTCACATATTCGTTTTTTTCACTCACGGTTCCTTCACCGTCTTTTACCAGGCTGTACAATACCCGGCCTTCGGCATCTTCGGATGTTTCCTCTACCTGTTCCAGTACTTCATCTTCATTGTACCATGAAACCCGGGTTAGCCCATCCTCGTACTCATAAACACCGCGACTTTGAGAACCGTCCGCATACTTTACTTTTTCGATGCTGAGTTTCCCGTCACTGTTGTACTCGAAATAATGTGTTTCGTAAACCACATCATCCGGTCCTTCAATCACTTCTTCAATCATAAGGTGCTGATCATTATACTTCAATCTGCGCACGCTGGTCAGTTCGCCATCAGCATCATATTCCGCTTCATAAACCGGATTCCCTTGATCATTGGTGTGCTTCTCGCTGCGTAAAACTTCCTCTCCTCCTTCTTCTGATGCTTGAAATAACTTGTGTATCAACATGTTTATCGATTACTTTGAATGACAATCTGCCGCGAAGCCACAGCCGTTTCCGTGGTTACGCGGACTACATAGATCCCCGCCGGATAATTGGCGGCGTGAAAAAAGAAATGGTGACTTCCAGCACTGGTTACTCCGGAATGAATCTCGGCCACCTTGCGGCCGTAAATGTCGTGCAAACTCACATCCAGGTGCCCGGCATTGGACAGGTTCACCGGAATAGCGGTAATGGCTCCGGCCGGATTGGGAAAAACCGGATCCAGTGTCATCCCGGAATAATAGCCCGGATCGGATGCTGAAACGGCGTCATCCAACACTTTAAACTGCCAGAAACCGTCCGGGGCCGTCATGGGACGTACCTGAGTTTTACCGGTATTGGATTCTGCAGCTATGTAGTAGTAAATTACTGTGCCCGGTGCATGCATGGGAATGTAAGCTTCAAATACGTTATCCTGACCGCTTACCGGCTCCAGTTCAAGCATCATAGCCTGGCTGAAGTCGGGATCAGTACTGTAGTGCAATAATGCTTCACTAATACCGCTGCGATGCATCACCAGTGCTTCAACCCGGTAATCTGTCATGGAAGCCGGCTGATCGCTCAATGCCTGATGGCTGATCAGCAAAGGATCATCAACACCAATGGAATGGGTGATACAGTGAATGGCCCCGCCGGAAGGTATGATGGCATTACAGTTGATACCCACAACATTATACCCGGGAAGGTTTTCGCTGATAATGCGCAGGGCTGTAGTATCATAGAACTCCTGATAAGTTGGAACAAGCAGGGTTCGGTTAACAAAAGTAGCATTGGCATAGGTGCGGTAATGTCCCTGCGGCGGGTAGTTGCCGTTGGCTGCCGGCGGTGCCGGTACCCGGACTATGCGGTACGGGGTTCCAAAAACAGATGTGAAATTGCTCTGTATGTACTGGATGTTGGCTTCAATCTGCGGACCGTCAGATACTCCCACCGGATATTCGGAAATCAGCAGGGTTTCTTCATCCAGCAGCTTCATATGCATATCAATATGGTGAATGCCGTCGTAAGGCAGCGTTGGCATAACCACATAGGTATGTATGCCCATAAAGTTGTTCATGATCTGATCAACCTGAGCAGGGCTTTTAGGGGTTACACTGTAATTGTTGCCCGGAGCATTTTCATTGTAAACCAGTTCGCTGGAAAAGCCCGTTCCAAACCCGTCGGACATAAAATTGCCTCCAGTGTGCACAAGATCAGTAGGAGCTTGTGATGTTGAGTAAACAGGGATATCAAAATACTCACCTATGGCAAAAGGAAGTACATTGTCAGCCGGGCGCGGACGGTTGTAAATCCAATCCACCATTACAAGGCTGTCCACTCCGTTTAAATAGGCCGTATTCCCCTGATAATCGCGCGACCAAACTGAGTTTGACGCTTTTTGCAGGTACTGTATATTGCTGAAATCGGTAATGCCGTAATTGCTCAGGTAATTTTTTACCGTAACCGAGTCATTACAAACAATCAATACCATCGCTTCATGCCGGGCATGATCCACAATCTGTGCCAATATTGCGGGAAAACTCCGCCAGGTTATAGTAAGCGCCTGAATTTCTTCCCATTCGGCAGCGGTGCGAATAGGGCTTGCCGGCGGTGTAAAAAAAACCTGATTGTTTCGGTGCTGTGGAACAGAGTATTGAGCAGCTTCAAACTTTCGGGCTTCCCAGGGAGCGAAGCCTTTGGGCAGGTGTCGGTCCTGCGCTGATAATGAAGCCCAACAAAGAGTTATCCCAAGTAAAAATACTAATCTCATGTTTCAAAGAGTAAATGATGAAAAATCATACGATCATTACGCCGTTGCGGTCAACAATGGGAATATGTGTAAAATGATCCCGGCTTATGCTGCCGCGCACAAAAATATACTTTTTGTCGTACATATGCCCGCGAAAGGTAAAGCTGATCCAGTATTCATTGGCCAGGTGAAAAACGGCAGAATCAATGGGTTCAACCAAAACGGCGGTTTCGCCGGGGATATGCTCAAAAAAGTACCTGAGTGTTGAAGTGCGCTGCATATCATCACCGGTTTTGCCGTAACCCTGTGATCGTATCAGTACATTGTGTATGGGCTCGTGTTTCAGGTTGATCAGGTATACATCCCAAAGATTGCGCTCCTTATTCGAGTCCGTGTCAGCAGGTTCAGCCGGAGGCACTATCCCTATGGCCAGGTCCTTAACCTTTAAGCGGGGAATATCTTTTTTCATACAGAAATTAACGCTGATTCTGCGTGTAAGTTGGCCGGTATGGTAGTTATCACGTACGTCACTGGCGTGCAAGGCATGGAATAAACCTAGAACCTGATTTTCATTCCCACGGCCACTTGCTGAAAAGATGTTGAAGCAACCACTTCATTAAGTGGTACTAAGTACGAGTAACTCAGCATTCCTCTGAACCGATCTCCAATTTCAATACCGGGTGTAACACCCACCAAATGCATCACTTCAAACCCATTAGAACTGGACACACCTATTCCTGTATATTTTGGTGATATACCTGCAGTAAACCACGGAGCCGGATGTATTGAAAGATGAACGGGAATTTCATATTGAAAAAAACGGGCCTTGTAATTATCCCAATCAATTCTGATAATAGAGCCGCCCACAGAAGCACCTGTAGCAATGGCGTAAACTGATTCCAGATCACCAAAAAGCTGATGTTTGTAATCAACGGTAATGACTGAGAAATTGGAATACCTGAGCCCCAGATCAATGCGATCCGTGACCCCGTATTTGCCGTAAATTTCAAATACCGGTATGGGAACTACTGGATCAGTGTCACCAATTGTAAGCGTTCCTCCACTGAAACTCATTTCAGAATCTCCTGATTCCAATGAACGTCCTGATTCAAAGTTTGACAAACTCCAGCATCCGCTCAGCATAAAAGAAGCCATCAGTAGGTAAAAGGTAAATGTTCTTTTCATTTTGACTGTTGTTAAAAAAGCGCTTCGTGACTTTCGTCCGCTCAAAAAACATCAAAGGTATAGTAAAAAACATTCCAATTGACAGGTTGGAGTATAAAGAATTGAGCGAAGTTCAAACATTTTTCATTCTGCTCATGGCATTCAAAATTAAACACATTCTGAATTAGTAGCTTTCCACAGTTTTGTTGTGTGCCGTACCCTGTTTAATTTGACGAGCAATGTGGCAGCAGTACTATAATCCAAATTTCATCCCAAGTGTAACCTGATGTAGCGATGAATATTGAAAGGTGTCATTCAGCGGATATAAGAAAGTATAACTCAGCATTGCCCGCACTTTGGTGCCTACTAAAATTCCTGCCGAAGTCCCCACAAGATGATTCATCTCTGCCCTGGATGAAGGTAATATCGCTATACCTGCAAATCTGGGGGTAATACCCGCAGTGAACCATGGTACAGGATGAAATGAAAAAAATACCGGTACATCATACTGGTAGAATCAGATATTGTTATTGCTGTAATTGTCCGTAAATATTGACCTGCCCACTGATAAACCTTTGGCCATGGCATATTGTGACTGCTCATCCCCAAGCAAACGATGCCTGAATTCAACTGACATCAGGGCATAGTTAGGAAACCGCATGCCAAGGTCAATGCGGTCAGTTGAACCATACCTGCCATACATTTCAAAAGCACCGGCGGAATTTCTTTCTCCCGGGGCATACATGGTTCCCGCACTAAATCCGAATTCGCTGTGCCCCTTTCCCAAAGTCCGCCCACTTTCAAAATTGGACATGCTAAAACAGCCTCTAAACAGCCATGATGCTGCTAAAATAGCAGCCGGTCGAAAAAGTATATTTGAAAACAATGTCTTTGTAATCATAGCCTATACACAAACTTCTCATTATCGTAAAAAGCCAACTCTCCAATGATAACGAAAAACATACATTGGATGCAAGTTTTACATCCGGCAAACTTGTCCCGAAATACCTCAGCACATATTGATAATGAGAGCCCACTTCCCAAGCAATAATTTCGAAAACTCCCCGGTTATCTAATGACAACACCCATTCTGCCTTAAGCTAATGG
>JBJHCA010000091.1:0-11925 GCA_050485785.1 Saprospiraceae bacterium
GCTACTTTTTGACCTGTAGCAAAAAGTAGCTATAAGCGGACGCTGAAAATGTAAAGCCAAAGGTTCACTGATGGCCTTAACATTGCAAATCAGAACCCTTCGCCCTCTACGTCAGAAATAACCGGCGATCATCAAATATAGGAATGCCTATATACGACCCCTTCAGGGTCGCTTTTTTCTCACATTTGGGTCTACAAATATGTGACCCCTTCAGGGTCAATATAATACAACTTTTGTATGCTACAAATTTGTAATCCCTTAGAGATAGGGACTTCGTAGCTTTTGGACAATGTTGTAAAAGGTTACAATGCTAAAACAAGGTGGATTTTAAAAAACCGCCATAGGTTTAAAAAAATTCTACCTCATATACACAAGCCGAAGGCTTGCCACAAAAAGCTATACATAAAACTGAAGCAATAACAGCTCAAGAATGATCAGCATTTAGACTTGCCCCCAGGACATCGCTTACAGCGTTTGGCCTTTTTGAACTTTTTGCAGCACTTTTTTTTCAGGTTTTTAAATTCTGCCAATGGCAGGGGAAAGCGAACATTGATTTCCCTGCCGTCAATTATGGGTCGCTTTGTTTTGAGAATGTCGAAATTCATGCTGCAAAGCTAAGCTTATTTAGATTAAATCAAAACAGAAAAAGGTTAAAAATTGGAGGGGACAGGGGAGGTAATGCATTAATCCTCATGCAATATAGCTACCTTTGCGCCACATTTTGAAAAGACTATGAATATACGGAATATTGCCATAATTGCTCACGTTGACCATGGGAAAACTACACTGGTGGATAAAATTCTTTATCAGTGTAAATTGTTTGGCGACCACGAAGAGAAAAAGGAGCTGGTACTTGACAATAATGACCTTGAGCGTGAGCGAGGTATTACCATTGTATCCAAGAACGTAAGTGTTGAATACAAGGGTTACAAGATTAACATTATAGATACGCCCGGACACGCCGACTTTGGCGGTGAAGTAGAGCGCGTTCTCAATCTGGCCGATGGCGTTTTGCTATTGGTAGATGCTTTTGAAGGCCCTATGCCTCAAACGCGGTACGTGTTAGGGAAGGCTATCGAATTGGGAAAGAAGCCCATAGTGGTGATCAACAAAGTAGATAAAGAGAATTGCCGCCCTGAAGAAGTGCAGGAAGCGGTTTTCGATCTGATGTTCAATCTGGATGCCACGGAAGAGCAACTCGACTTTCCGACGGTTTACGGTTCGGCTAAAAATGGCTGGATGAGTGCGGATTACCGAAAGCCGGCCACAGACGTCACGCATTTGCTGGATGAAGTGATTGAGCATGTGCCGCCACCAACGGAAAATCCCGGTCCGGTACAATTGCAAATTACATCCATAGATTACTCCAACTATCTGGGGCGAATTGCCATAGGACGCGTTCATCGGGGGGTGATGAAGGCCAATATGCCTGCCATGCTGCTAGGGCGTGACGGGAAGTCACAAAAGATTCGCATCCGCGAGCTGGCTACTTTTGCAGGGCTGGCCAAAATGAATGTGGATGAAGTGGTGAATGGTGACCTTGTAGCGATCAGCGGCCTGGAGAAGTTTGATATTGGCGATACCATAACTGATGTGGATCACCCTGAGCCGCTTACGCCTATCAAAATTGATGAGCCTACCATGAGTATGCTTTTCACGGTTAACGATTCGCCGTTTTTTGGCAAGGAGGGGCAGTTTGTAACATCGCGGCATTTGCGCGACCGTCTGTATAAGGAAATGGAGCGCAATCTTGCGCTGCGCGTGGAAGAGACTGCATCGCCGGATGCCTTTAATGTGTACGGGAGGGGAGTGATGCACTTATCGGTGCTGATAGAAACTATGCGCCGGGAGGGCTATGAGCTGCAGGTTGGCAAGCCGCAGGTGATTATCCGCAACATTGGTGGTCAGAAGCACGAGCCTGTGGAAACCATGGTAATCGATACGCCGGAATCTTGTTCGGGCCGTATTATTGAGCTTGTGACACAACGCAAGGGTACGTTAACTGCTATGGAGCCCAAAGGGGATGTGATCCATCTGGCGTTTGAAATTCCATCCAGGGGCATCATCGGTTTGCGAACTCAGGTATTGAATACATCTGCCGGGGAGGCTATTATGAGCCATCGTTTCAAGGCTTTTGAGCCATGGAAAGGGGCTATAGAATCGAGGAATAAAGGAGCATTGATTGTGCTTGAAACCGGTACCTCCATTGCCTATGCGCTCAACAAACTTCAGGATCGGGGAAAGTTTTTTATTCCACCCGGGGTTGAAGTTTATGAAGGGCAGGTAGTAGGGGAGCACACCCGGGATAATGATCTGGTGGTGAATATCACCAAAACCAAGAAGCTCACCAATATGAGGGCATCCGGCTCGGATGATAAGGTTAAACTGGCTCCGCCTACTGTTTTCTCTTTGGAGGAATCGATGGAGTATATTGCGGATGACGAATATCTGGAAGTGACGCCGCTTAATCTGCGGATGCGGAAGATCTATTTGAAGGAGCATGAGCGCAAGCGCGCGGCCAACGAGAAGCTGCAAATGGTGTGAGAAATTCGATTGACAATGTACAATGGACGACCAGGGGTGGCCGTAGAGGGGTGGAATTGTTTCACGCAAAGGCGCAAAGACGCCAAGAAGTGAGTTGTTGTTATTTTGTTTCACGCAAAGCTGGACTCTGTAAGGAAATTGCCTGAGTTTCACTAGAGGACAAATCATTGCAAATCAGAACCCTGCGCTATCTCCGTCAAAAAGACCAGCCTTCACCGTTTTAGGCCATGGCCGCAGGAAAATCCGTCAAGTTGCCTGTGTTGTTTAAGCCTATTCGCCAAAGGCGACAAAGCTAAATCAGAGTAACTATTAAAAATGGAATGCCTACGTGCGGCATCTAAATAGCGGATTGTTACCCGCAAAAAGGCTAAGTCGCAAGGGATTGAGGTGGTGATAGAGGGGAGAGGAGGAAAGAGCCGTATTTAATTTGAGGTTATGACGGTGTTAAGTGTTGGCAATTAGCCAAAATCAGACTTGGGTTTCAGGGGTAAATTTCTATTTTTACGCATTCAATTAATCAAAGTAGTCACTATGAAATTTATTTACACTGTTCTGGCTTTTTTCCTAACTATGTTTTGGCTGCATGCGCAAAACTGCACTGAGCTTTTCCTCTCGGAATATGTGGAAGGATCGGGAAATAACCGCGCACTGGAGATCTACAATCCCACAAACCAACCCATTGATTTATCAACGTATTCAGTTGGCCGGTTTGCCAATGGCGCTACTTCTTACACCGGTATCATGATTCCGGCAGGCCATATCATCCAACCCTACAGTACATTTGTGATAGTGCTGGATAAGCGCGACAGCCTGGGAACGGGATTGGAAGTACCCGTGTGGAACGGCTGGCAAAACTGGGGCCCGTGTATAGACAACCTCACCGGCAATGTAATCATCAACAGCCAGGGCGATACTGTTTACTGCGTGCCTTATAACAGCACTATTGGTGCGTTTGAATACGGCAATACCTATCACGAGTTTCTCGACCTGCAAAAGCGGGCGGATATTTTTCTTTGTCCGGTGTACAACGTCAATAATGCCATGTACTTTAACGGGGATGACGCTGCAGTGCTAGTGAAGGGGCTGTCCATCAATCCCGATGGCTCCAACATCATTGACGTGGTAGGAGTTATTGGCGAGCAACCACCCAGTGGATCGTGGCTCGATCACAACGGTAACTGGCTCACCATGAACCGCACCCTGGTGCGCAAGCCCGATGTAACCGGCGGTATCGGACCCATTATTACCGGACTGGACACTTTCAATTACAGCCAGTGGACCGTATTTCCCAACAATACTTTCACCAATCTGGGCTGGCATGACTGTGTATGTGAAACCGGTGTTAATACAGACAATCCGGCGATTTCCCACAGCCTGGCAGTGTTTCCCAATCCCGTAACAAACGGACTGGTGCATCTGCAAACCGAGGAGGTGGTTAAATCCGTACGCCTTTACAACATGCTGGGTCAGCAGCTTCACTATGCCGAGCTGGAGTACCAGCGCGTTTCGCCTTACTGGCGCATACCCGAAGGCATGGCTGCCGGTGTATACATACTGCAGGTAACCTTTGAGCACGGCGGTTCGGCCACTGCACGCATAGCTGTTCAGTAGCAGCGCATGCGTTCAAAAGGCAGCAGTTTACATGCAGATTTGCTGCTGTTGGTTTTTATCCTTGGCTTAATAAATGTTGGCAGATGACCGCTGTAAGGATTGTTCTTATTTTTTTATATATCTTTTTGTGGGCGATAGTGCCTGTGTTTGGCCAGGGAGGCCTTTACGGTACCATAGTGGACGGAGAAACGGACGAACCCCTTATCGGTGCCAATATAGTAGCAGGAGACCGGGGAACCGTTACCGATTTTGACGGCCAATACAATTTGCGTCTTGATCCCGGCGAGTATGAAGTGGTGTTTTCTTATGTGGGTTATGCACCGGTTACTCATCAGGTAACCATTACCCGGCAGCCGCAATTGCTCAATGTCCGCATGGGAGGCTCACAGATCCTCCGCGAAATTACCGTAACTGCCGACATTGCCCGGGAGCGGGAAACCCCGGTAGCATTTTCCAATATCCCCACCATTCAGCTACAAGAGGAACTGGCTTCACAGGACCTGCCCATGATCCTCAATTCCACACCCGGTGCTTATGCTACCCAGTCAGGTGGTGGTGACGGGGATGCCCGCATTACCATACGCGGGTTCAATCAGCGGAATGTGGCTGTAATGCTGGACGGAATTCCGGTAAATGACATGGAAAATGGCTGGGTGTACTGGTCCAACTGGTTTGGCCTTGACCTGGTAACCCGCACCATGCAGGTTCAACGGGGGCTGGGAGCATCCAAGCTGGCCATTCCTTCTGTAGGTGGCACCATCAATATCCTTACCCGGGGAATTGAGTCAGACTTTGGGGTGCGCTTCAATCAGGAGATTGGCAGCGACAATTTTTTACGTACTACACTGGGTATTACCTCAGGAAGGCTCAACAACGGCTGGGCCATTTCTGCTGCAGGCTCATACAAGCAGGGTGACGGGTATGTTGACGGCAACTTTACGCAAGGCTGGTTTTATTACCTGCGCATCGACAAGCAGATGGGGCGTCACATGATCAGCATGTCGGGTTTTGGGGCACCGCAGTCACACGGACAGCGGTCGTTTACCACAGCCATACAAACTACCGATACCACCTTTGCCCGGCAGCTTGGCATGGAAACTGCAGACATTTACGATCCCGACAACACCCTGGGCCTGCATCAGGGGAGGCGATTCAATCAGCATGTCGGATACCGCGATGGGGAAGTATTCAATACTCGGAAAAACTTTTACCACAAACCCCAGTTCAGCATCAGGCACTCCTGGGAGATCAGCAGGCAGTCGTTTCTGTCCAATATCGCGTACCTTTCACTGGGCAATGGTGGCGGCACGGCATTGTCGAGCAGAAGCAGCAATTCGGGTTACAGAATTCCCCCGCGGATGTATTACGACATTGACTCCATGATCACCTATAATCAGAGCACCTCTATTTTCAGGCCCGAGCCGGAGTCGGAGCACATCATCACAGCCAATATCAACAACCATTTCTGGGTGGGAATGCTCAGTACTTTTCAGCACGATTTTAATGAACATTTCACCTTTTCAGGCGGGCTCGATCTTCGGTATTACGAAGGTGACCATTACCGTATAGTATATGATCTGCTTGGTGGGGAGTTTACCCGTGCGCGCGGCAGTAATCGCGGCAATACCCGGGTGAATGAAGAAACTCACCGGTTGTATGAAGGTGATCGCATGACGTACGACAATACGGGATTTGTGCGCTGGGGCGGCATTTTTGGCATGGGGGAATACAAGAAGAACGGCTGGACAGCCTTTCTGAATATGACTACGGCACATACCGGCTACAGCCTGACGGATTACATGAAACCCAAAATTGTCAATTTGCCCGATACCAGTTTTCTGGTTCGCTACGGAGATTCTATTCCATACCAGGGAAGCTATTACACCCTGAATTCACCGGAAGCCGTTGACCAAAGTACCGGCTGGGTGAATATTCCTTCGTTCACCGCCAAAGCCGGCGTGTCGTACAATCTTGACCAACGCAATCAGGTATATGCCAATGCCGGATACATCAGCAAAGCCCAGCGTTTTAACAATGTGATCAACAGTCGTTTTGGCGATGTGCCGGTAGTGTTTCAGAACTATGAAAACGAGCTGATCAAAGCCGTTGAGCTCGGGTATTCGTACCAAAGCCGGATATTTTCAGCCAATGTGAATGCGTATCTTACCGTGTGGGACAACAAACCATTGGAGAGGACGCCCAGCACCCTGATCGATCCCAGTGATCCCGATTCAGAGCGCATACCCATTAACATTCCGGGTGTGGCTGCCACGCACAAGGGCATTGAAATAGATTTTGCCTACCGCCCACACCGCATGATCAAAATAGAGGGACTGGCTTCCATAGGCGACTGGATGTGGACATCTTCAGATACGGCCATAATATATCTTCCGGGCGGTGTAGTGGATCAGTATGAGTTTGATGCCACGGGAGTATATGTTGGCGATGCAGCCCAGCTGCAGTTTGGCGGACTGGTGCGCATTGAACCGGTGAAAGGGTTGTACTTTCAGGTACGGGGTACCTACTTTGGCAAGAACTATTCTCACTTTGATCCCGAGACCTTGCAGGGTGAAAATGGAGGACGTCAGTCATGGCAGATGCCCGATTACATGTTGTTCAACTTTCATGCAGGATACAGCCGGCGCTTCAACAGGATAACTGCCGGTTTGCGTTTTAATGTACTCAATGTGTTAGATACGGTGTATATCAGTGATGCCGAGAACAACGGAAACATGGCCACCCCCGGAATTACCACACAGAGCTTTGATGCGCGGTCTGCGGCGGTACATTTTGGCCCCGGCAGAAGGTGGACAACGTCATTCTTCGTCAATTTTTAAAACAAAAAGATATTCAAAAAGAAAAGAGTATCAGCAGCTAAAAAACACAAGATTATGAGAAAATTCATTTTTGCGTTAATTGCTTTGCTTACCATGAATGCAGGGCAGCTTACGGGGCAGGCCAACATTGCCGAAGCCAGAACTTTTGCCCAGGGAGCGCAGGTAACCATCACCGGCATAGTTACCAACGGTGATGAGTTGGGGCCAATTCGGTATATTCAAGACGCAACGGCCGGTTTACCGGTGTATCATCCGAGTATTGCTTCAGCGCTTCAACCCGGGCATGAAGTTACCGTAACCGGTGTAATGGGCATATTTAATACGCTGATACAGATAGTAGATGTTACGTCACATCAAATTTTATCAACGGGCAACCCACTTCCGGAACCAGCTGTAGTTACACCTTCACAGCTCAATACTGTAGAGTCGCAGATTGTGCAGATAAACAATGCTGTGTTTGCACAGGGAGGAGGAACGTTTTCGGGCAACACCACCTACACTTTTACGGCGAATGGCGAGAGTTCCGTTGTGTACATCCGCAATAATCATCCGCTGGTGGGTCAGTCCATACCTGCCGGGAATGCCCAGCTCAAGGGTATTGCCAGCGTTTTTCAGGGAGCTCCGCAGGTGTTGCCCCGCGGAGAGGAAGATATCAGCGGCAATTTTGTGCAGGATTTCCGTCAGAGTAATATTACCACATCCGGATTTGACATTTCCTGGACCAGTAATTTCAGTGGCAGCACCAATGTAAGATACGGCACTACCCCTGACCTTGATAATGAAATAAACCTTGGTGGAAACACTACAGAGCACACAGCAACGCTGAGTGGCTTATCGCACACAACGTTTTACTACGTGCAGGTTTACACTGAAGGTGATGGCTGGGCTTATGCCGAATCTCCATTGAGGCTCTATTCCACGGCATCTCTGAGTACAGGAGAGATAAGATTGTTCTTTAACAACTCGGTGGATGTAAGCGTAGCTACCGGACCACATGCTGTTTTCAAGTCAGGCGCATCTACAGAAGCTGAGATCATCAGTTTTATTAATGCAGCTCAGCACACTATTGACATGTGTTTTTACAACATCAACCGGGCACCCATTGTGAATGCACTTAACCAAGCTGCCGACAGGGGCGTAGTAGTGCGGTATATAGCCAACCACGGTACGGCCAATCTGGCACTACAAGGTGTGACGCTCAATTTTCCGGTGTTTTATGTGAATACTCAGGCATTGATGCACAATAAGATCATGATTGTTGACCGCGATCTACAGAATGACAGCTGGGTGTTTACCGGCAGCATGAACCTGACGGAGCAGAACATGGTAGAACCCAATAATGTGCTGTTTATTCAGGACCAGGCTTTGGCTAAAGCATATACAATAGAGTTTGAGGAAATGTGGGGAACCAGCGGACCCACGCCGGGCATATTTGCCAGCAAGGTAGGCAGTGCCAAGGAGGACAATACTCCGCATTTTTTCAATATCGGCAACAGGTTTGTAGAGCTTTACTTTTCGCCTTCAGATAATACCACGGCAGCCATTCTGAATACCTTGAATCAGGCCGAAACCGATATCCATTTTGCTCTGCTGTCGTTCACCCGCTTTGATCTGGCCACAGCTATGATAACACAGATCAACAACGGCCTTACCGTTCGGGGCATGATCAACAATATCAACGACACCGGGGGGCAGTATTACTACATGGTCGACAACGGAGTCGATGTAACGCCTTATGACCATCCCGGCCAGCTTCACCACAAATATGCCATTATCGATCAGGGTAACCCATCCGGTAATCCCAAGGTAGTAACCGGGTCGCATAACTGGAGTAATGCTGCAGAAAACAACAACGATGAAAACACGCTGATTATCCACGATGACGTGATTGCCAATATGTTTTATCAGGAATGGCATGCCCGGTGGCTGGGTATGGAAACGGGCCTTAACACCACACCCTTTCACCAGTATCTCGATTTGGAATTGACTCCCAATCCCGCTACGGATCAAATTGCCCTTAACATGTCGAGTGACCGCATTGCCAGGGTGGATGTTCACATTTTCAACGCACAGGGTCAGCGCATGGCCAGTTATCGCGATGTGGCCATTGACGGTCAAAGCCGGCAAGTGATCCCCGTAATGGATCTGCCTGCGGGTCAGTACTATGTGGCTGCGGAGTTCAAGGGCATGTACCTCACCCGGCCATTCGTGATTGTTCGATAGGCCTGCCGGTAGGGATGATCGGGCAATACAGGACGTATTTTTTTTGAGAATTATTACTCCGGGGCCTTGCAGATTCTGAAACTGATGTTATCTTTGTGCCGCTTTAAATGAGAAGCGCGATTTTTGAAAGTTTGGTCCGGTAGTTCAGTTGGTTAGAATACATGCCTGTCACGCATGGGGTCGCGGGTTCGAGTCCCGTCCGGACCGCCAAAACTTTACTCAATAGCCTCGAATCTTAACTGGTTCGGGGCTTTTTACTTTAATGGTAATAGGTTTTTAAATCCTAAGCACAGGCAAAAGTGGAGTTATGTCATATGCAGTATACATACTGTATTCACCGGATCATGATAAATATTATGTGGGTCAAACGAGAGACGTTGAACAGAGGTTTCACAGGCATAACAAAGGACAGGTGCCCTCGACGGCGAAATATTCACCCTGGCAGCTAAAACTAACGCTATACAAACCAACGAGAGCAGAAGCGATGGCCTTGGAAAGGAAGCTGAAGAATTTATCGAAGGCAAGAAAACAGGAGTTTATATTCAGGTATGGTTAGGTCCCGTTACAGACGAAACCCACAAGTGGGTTAGTCTGTACGCTGACCAAACGTCAGCGCCGGACCGCCAAAAACAATAAAAAACCCTCGTTAACTTTAATGTTTTCGAGGGCTTTTGCTTTAATGGCCTTTTGTTTGATTCAATCGGTTTTTAGGGTTTTACAGCGTTTATTGGGACTTTTGTTGAGACACAAGTTGTACTGCATGTTTTTTTGATATCTCTTTGTTGCGCGCATTCCATGCGCGGGGATAGGGGTATGATTCCTTAGCCTCCAATTGATTGCGATTCATCGCAAGCTAACACAGTATAAGTCCTGTTTTTTTCCCGGAGATTTACAGGGGTTTATCGGTTAGTGGCTTGGTTTTTTAGTGAGAATGCCGCCGCTGGCTTCACGAATGGGCTGGACAAACAGAAATGCGTTGGGATCAGCGGCCATCACGGCCTTTTTAACATGCAACAGCTCGAGGCGGGTTACAATAGTGGTGATGATGTCGCAAGGGGTTGACGTGTACTCCGTATCGGGAAGATAACCGCGTTCACCTTTATATACCGTAATGCCTTTTCCAAAATCCTTAACTATTAGTGATTTAATGGTTTCGCTTTGGCTTGAGATGATGGTGAGAGCGGTGAACTGATCCAGGCCATCCACAACATAATCGATCATTTTAGTGGCAGTGAAGTAGGTAATGATGGAAAACATTGCGGTTTCAATGCCCAGAAAAATAGCAGCGGTGAGGAAAATGGATGTGTTTATGACCATGATGAGTTCGCTCATGCTCAGGCCGATCCTTTGCCTTGTGAGAACAACGAGGATTTCGGTGCCATCCAGTGCGCCCCCCGACCTGATGACCAGCCCCACACCGGTACCAAGAATAGCTCCGCCAAAAATGGCCGTAAGGACTTTGTTGGTTGTAATCGGGGGGATTTCGACAAATTCGAGTCCGATGGCGATGAGAATCACGGCAATCAAAGATTTGATGGCTACTTCTTTGGATACCTTTTTGTATGCCAGAAAGATGAAGCCAATATTTCCAACCAACAGACAAAGACTTAAATTAATTCCGGCCAGCTCATAGGCCAATATTGATAATCCGATAATACCGCCATCCAGGAAGTGGTTGGGGATCATGAATCCTCTCAGGGCAAAAACTGCCAGGGCTATACCAACGAGTAATTCGCAAAGGGTGGTAATGTTGTAGAGGTTTCTCAAGCTGAGGTTTTGGATTGTTTTGGTGGTTTTCATTGAGGAGCGTTGAAGGTTTTAATGGGACAATTTACAATTGATAATGTACAATGTACAATTGACAATGGACTAGCTGTGGAGGACGATGTGTGGTGGACGCAGAGAGGGTGAAGAATGTGGGGGAAGATGAATTGGAGTGTTGGTTTTGGTCTGTTTGGGATGAGCAACAAAAATCCATGCTTGGTTTGGCCCAATGAAAGTTATAGTTTCTCAGCATTGGATTTGTCATAGAATACCAAAATTGAATTATTGCCCGGCCAATGATACAAAATACATTTCGATTTCACCCTTGCCTTTGGCCACAACTTTTCCCCGGCTCTCCATTGCAAACTGAGGATCGTCTTTGATCAACTCATACGTAGCCTGGCTGAAGGTGACTTTGCCCACTTCTCCGTTTGATTCCATTAGACTGGCGGTGTTCACTGTATCGCCCCATAAATCGTACCGAAATTTCTTGACCCCAACGATGCCTGCCACTACCGGACCGGTGTGGATGCCGACCCGCATTTCAAAGGCCGGCTCCCCATGCATGGTCTTTTTAATTTTACGCTGCGTGATAAAAGCCTGCATGTCCAACGCGGCCGGTACTGTGTTTTTTACTGAATCATCTGTGGGGAAAGGCAGACCGTCCGCAGCCATGGAAGCAGCACCAATGGTTTTGATTTTTTCTATTTGATACTTTACTACAATTGAATCTAAAATTCAAGTTCTAAATGCAACTTTTTCGAGGAGCAGAATTGATACAAATTTTTTCAAAAGAGAGAGGCACAAAGCCAAATCCAGGACAATGTCAAAAAGGCCATCCGCCGCCTTACGACAAAAGTTAAAAGACCGGCCTTCACCGTTTTAGGCCATGGCCGCCGGAAAATCCGTTAAATTGTCTATGCTGATTGCGTGTGTACGTCAAAGT
>JBJHCA010000092.1:0-11830 GCA_050485785.1 Saprospiraceae bacterium
CGAAAATGTATACGTCACTGTCCAGGAACAATCCGTACCATCAACTTCTGTATTCGTGAGGCTCGCTGTTACATCTCCGCCGCAGGATGAACTGTATCCCTGGATCGCATCTGCCGCGCTAAATGAAGCTGCTGTTTCAGCATCTGACATACATGCATCTGTACCACTTGTGCCCGCGTACGCTGTGCCCGTTAAGGCAGGTGCGGTTGCAATGCCTCCGCTATTGGTATAGGTCTGATTCGCAAGTGTATTCCCGCAGGGATCCGTAATCGAAAATGTATACGTCACTGTCCAGGAACAATCCGTACCATCAACTTCTGTATTCGTGAGGCTCGCTGTTACATCTCCGCCGCAGGATGAACTGTATCCTTGGATCGCATCTGCCGCGCTAAATGAAGCTGCTGTTTCAGCATCTGACATACATGCATCTGTACCACTTGTACCCGCGTACGCTGTGCCTGTTAAGGCAGGTGCGGTTGCAATGCCTCCGCTATTGGTATAGGTCTGATTCGCAAGTGTATTCCCGCAGGGATCTGTAATTGTAAAAGTATACTCCACTGTCCAGGAACAATCCGTACCATCAACTTCTGTATTCGTGAGGCTCGCTGTTACATCTCCGCCGCAGGATGAACTGTATCCCTGGATCGCATCTGTCGCGCTGAATGAAGCTGCTGTTTCAGCATCTGACATACATGCATCTGTACCACTTGTGCCAGTGAAAGCTGTGCCGGTTAGCGTCGGGGCAGACTGGCTGCTGCCGCTATACTCAATAGTTTGCCCTGTTAACATATTCCCGCAATCATCTTCAACTTCATAACTGTAGGTTACTGTCCAATCACAATGATCTCCTTCTATCGTTGTGACAAGGTTCACCACCGTTATGTTTCCGCCGCATTGTGATGTGTACGCTGCCGCCACTGCTGTAGCATCAAAGGCGGGCACCCCTGTGGGCAGGGTACCCGCATCGATGTAACATGCATTGATACCCGACTGGCCCGTTGGGGGAGACCCGGTCGGTATACTCTGTGAATAGCCACTGTAAACAATGCTCTGATTTTCCAATAAATTGTCACACTCATCCTCAACATCATAGGCGTAGGTTACCGTCCAGCCGCAATGATCTCCTTCTATCGTTGAGACAAGGTTCACCACCGTTATGTTTCCGCCGCATTGTGATGTGTACGCTGCCGCCACTGCTGTAGCATCAAAGGCGGGCACCCCTGTGGGCAGGGTACCCGCATCGATGTAACATGCATTGATATCCGACTGGCCCGTTGGGGGAGACCCGGTCGGTATGCTCTGTGAATAGCCACTGTAAACAATGCTCTGATTTTCCAATAAATTGTCACACTCATCCTCAACATCATAGGCGTAGGTTACCGTCCAGCCGCAATGATCTCCTTCTATCGTTGTGACAAGGTTCACCACCGTTATATTTCCGCCGCATTGTGTTGTGTACACTGCCGCCACTGCTGTAGCATCAAAGGCGGGCACCCCTGTGGGCAGGGTACCCGCATCGATGTAACATGCATTGATACCCGACTGGCCTGTTGGGGGAGACCCGGTCGGTATGCTCTGTGAATAGCCACTGTAAATGACGTGACAAGTAATGATGTTATCAGCATCATCACTTATGGTAAAGAAGTACTCAAATGCCCAACCGCAATCATCATTGCCAGGATCGGCATAGGTGCTGTCGTGTAACACAATGAGTCCACCGCAAGGTGCCGTATATAAAGCTGCAACTGCCGATTCGAGGGTTGCCGGATCAAAAGATGCTGCTGCTGACAGGCATTGATCGATATCATTTAAATCAAGACTGCTGCAGTCAATACCGGGGTCGGATAATGTGGGGGGATCACAGTTTGTGATGCCTGCGGCAAAAACCATGTTGTAGTTACTCTCCTGAAACACATCTGCAAATGCAATAAACCCGGGGTGAACCAGACCTAGATGCTCATCCATATACCAGTGGAACGAGGCATCATTAGCCTGTCCGTAGGAGGAGGCAAAAACCTCAACATAAGCTGTGCTGATCAATTCCTCAATTACATCATGCTCATCTCTCACAGCGGGTGCCGAGCCGGTAGTAAGGCTTTCAGCAGTTCGATCTTCAGCATACACTGCTCTGGTCCAGTTATGCCCGGAAATATCATCGGCATCATTACCCGCTTGATTAGGTCTGGGAATAACTACCTCTTCAACGCGAAACTGTCCGCAGGCATCGGCATAAATGTAAGTTCGCAATAGAAAACCGCCATCGTCCGGCAGAAAAATGTCATGGAAAAACAAATCAAACCGTTGATCACAATCTGAAACTTGTGTTTGCTCAGGATTTTGACTGTTGAATACTGGTAGTGGCTCTGAATCGCTTGTGAGACATGGCTTTACCCGGATGCTAAATGAATCCACCGGTTTTAATCCCGTCAGTCCATGAACGTAAAGCCTATAAGTTTCATCTCTTTGGGTGGAAAAGCTGAAGATCCGGGTATGTAGGACTTGCCGGATACTTGAAGAAGGGAGCCAGAAGTAAAAAGCATCATCGGGAAGCTCAACAGAAAGGGATTGGCCGTAACAAACATCCCGATCCAATAATTGGATGGAATGTTCGTTAAAACTTGTGTGGGAGGCCATTTGTGCTCCGGACTTACCTGCCAGAACGAGGAGCAGTGTCCATATCAAAACGACTTTTGATACAGACGTGTTTTTTGTGAAACTGCACTTTGGCACAGTTTTTGCACAAAAACGTAGGTTTAGCTGGTCTTTTTTCCCACAAAAAAAGCCCATTGCTTAATTAGTTTTAATGCCGCTACATTGCGGCATTCATTCATTTACTAAGTCTATAAACATACATAATGTAATAGACGTAGGCTATTCAGATGCCACTTGGTGTTAAATTCCCCAACCTACACCAAGTGGCATATTTTTTTTGTCAATTTTTGTTGATAATCTGCACACTTGACAAAAAAGCCATTTCTATCAGATTTTCTGATGGAAATGGCCTACAGCTAATCAACTATTCTTCACAGATTGGTCAACCCTAACTTTGACAACCAGTGCGATAGGCCAAAGGTAGGTAAAAACTGTTAAAAAACAGTATTATTTAAACTTTTTTTATTGAGCAGCTATGTCAGCAAATAGCTATAAAAGCAAATATTTGCCAGCTGCCTTATATCGTCTTGGTTATCAGTTTGTTTTGTTAAAAGCTGAACCTAATACGAAGAAAGGCAAGGTGAGTGGAAATTAAATCGCTTGTCAATTCGCCATGAATTATAAACCATTGCCAAACTAAATCAAGATCCCAGTTTTCTGCCATACTCAATGCCAAGGTAGGATTGAGCACCAGAAATTGCGTGGAACCCGGCGCATAAATTACTGATAAAGATGTATTGACAACAGGCGAAACGGGATAGCTCAGCATGGATATAATGCTGTGCTCAAAGGGAAAAAGCCTGCGTGCGCTCAATGCCCGGTCAGTCTGAAGAAACAGGGATTCAGGTGACAGCCCGGCATCACTGTTGTACAAATATCCGCCAAACAAATACCATCCCTTTCCAAACATATAATCAAAGCCTGTGGTTGCGGAAAATGCACGTTGGATGGTGTCTGTCAATACGGGGAAAAAGCCCGTGGCTTCTCCTTTCCAGCCAATATTCTTAATCTGACCGGCCCAACCACCGCCCAGTGCAATATCTCCTGCTGAATACCCACCCAACAGCTGGATGTCATAATTCCTTACATTGGTAAACCACCTGAGAGCGGCAACCATATCCTGCGATGTTGACGCTCCTTTCACAGCCAGGTCCCAACCTGATGACATTCCTGAAAAATACTGCACCCTGATTGCATCGGAACCGGGACGCTCTTCATAGTCGAAATCCAAAAAGTTATACGCATTGAACAGGTCGTTGGGATTAAAAGCCAGATTAATTCCCCAGTTGATGCGTTGCCTTCCCAGTCTGATATTCCAGCTGTTCTTGTTCCAGTCAATATAGAGCCGGTCCAGGGTGGAATGCATGGCAAACTGAGGCCTGTCGAACCACAGAACCGACAGCGGTATCCAGTCATCTGAAGCTTCCTGAACGTTTTGGCCAAAATTGGGTGTGGCTGCGGTGATATTGCCCATGAATGCACGGTTCCGCATTTCAGCAGCCAAAATGAAATTATCGTCAATATACCACCTGAAATTCAGCCTGTGGTGTATCAGGTTTTCCAGTAAAACTACAT
The DNA here is from genome assembly GCA_050485785.1 of Saprospiraceae bacterium. Taxonomy (GTDB): domain Bacteria; phylum Bacteroidota; class Bacteroidia; order Chitinophagales; family Saprospiraceae; genus JBJHCA01. Next base: position 4,228 of record JBJHCA010000092.1, read on the forward strand.
CTTCACCGGGGAGGAGGATAGTGTGCATGTTTTTCAGGTAACCGCCAAATCTAACCTGATCCGAATCCTGGGCAATGACCCGGGTAACTCCTGAAAACAAAGAGATATATAAAAACATCCACAAAAGACTCCAAAACTTCATGACTTACCTTATTTCGTCACTGTCCACTTTTCCGTCAACCAGGGTTATAATTCTGCGGGCGCGTTCCATTACCCTCGCGTCATGAGTGGAAAACACAAAAGTGATATGCTCTTCGCGGTTGAGTTGCTCCATCATGTCAAGCAAGCGGTAAGCGGCCTGAGTATCGAGATTGGCAGTGGGCTCATCGGCAAGGATAAATGAGGGTTTGGGAGCCAGGGCACGGGCCACTGCCACGCGCTGCTGCTGGCCTCCGGACAACTCTCCCGGGCGGTTTTGGGCCTTATCCCCAATTCCCACAGCGTTCAGCAGATAATTGACCCGCTCATCACGTTCAGTCCGGCTTCGACCCTGAAGCAACATCACAAACTCTGCGTTTTCGCGTGCGGTGAGCACCGGAATGAGATTATAGGACTGAAACACAAATCCAATATGGTCACGACGAAAATTGATCCGTTGGTTTTCGCTCATTCCGGCCAGTTCTTTTCCGTCAACCACTGCACTGCCACGGGTGGGATCATCCAACCCGCCTATAATGTTGAGCAGGGTAGTTTTTCCTGAACCGGAAGGACCTACAACCGCAACAAAACCGCCGCGTTCAATTTCGATACTAACATCGTTCAGCGCATAAACCGGGATGGTGTCTTCGTTGTAAATTTTATACAATCCGCGGGTAATAATCACTTGATCTTCCATATCCGATATAGATTAAATTTTTCTTAATGCTTCTGCCGGTTTGGTTCTTACAGCCTTGATAGCAGGATAAACTCCTGCAACCAATGCAGTAACCACCAGTGCAACAACTATCTGAATGTAGAACACACTTTCCAGCTCAGGTCTTATGATCGTGCTCAGGCCAAACTGCTCAAACCCTCTGGCCCAGGCACTGAGGTCAATACCTCTGTTATGCAAGGACACAATGGTTAAGTGACCGGCTAACAGCCCAATTGGTGCCGCAAACACACACATGAAAACCGATTCCATCATGATCATGACGAACAGCCTGATGCGATTCATGCCAATGGCCATCATCATACCCAACTCGCGGATCCGCTCCAGTACTGCCATCAGCATCGTATTGATTATGCCAAATAGCAGAGCAAGCATGATGACCACGATCACAATAAACAGTGAGGTCATGATCTGTTCATTGTACAGCGCAAGATCGGGTGCCACTTCAAAAAATGCCCTAACCATTAAATCGGGATACAGTTCCTGAAGCTTTGCTCTGGTTTCCCTTACTCCGTCAATATGATCAATGTTCATTGCAATTTCGTGAAAACTGCCGCCGGGGAGCTCTGCAATCCTGGCCAGGTCATCATATCTCACAAACGCAGTGATCTCGTCTGCCCTTACATCCCCTGTGGAATACCATCCCACTACCCTGAATCGTCCGCTCAGGAAATCTCCGTCTAGCCCCTGAAAATTGATTACTACATGCTGATTCAGTGAAACGCCCAGTTTTTGGCCCAATCCTGCACTCATGACGATAGGGTTTCTGCGGTCAGCATCCAGATATTCCCCTTCTGTTATTTTTTGATCCAGTGCGGTGAGGAGGCTTTCTTTTCCGGGATCAACTCCTTTGATGCGGGCACCGCGGTTGCCGGCGGCCGATGAAATCAATCCGTCTGTAACGATGCGCTGAGAAGCCACTATTACTTCATCCATCTGCATCAATGCTGCTGCACTGATCTCATCCTCATGCATCATCCATGCCATATCCGGGTCATCGGGAAACGAAGTATGATGCACTTGCAGATGTGAGGTTCTGCTTTCTATTGTTTGATTGATGTAGGAAGACACCATACCCTGCATGAAGCTGAGTATAAACATCATGGCCCAAATGCCCACAGCAACGGCCGCCATCACCACACCACTGCGAACTTTATTGCGCCAAACATTTTTCCAGGCTAATTTGATGATCATAGCTGTTACCGGTTTTATGACCGCATGGCCTCTAATGGGTTAAGTCGGCTGATTTTAACAATAGGATACAACGACAGCAATGTGACGATAATGGTAACCGTGAAGGTTTCGCGGATAAAGATCAGCGGGTCAATGGTGGCTGTAAGCTGGGCTACCATGCCAAACTGATCAAAGATCTCCTGCATTTCATCACCGAGCGGAACCGGAAAAAAGTTGAGGTAGCTCACCACGCCTAATGCCACGATCATGCCTGCTGCCAGGCCGATAATTCCCATCATCAGAAACTCAAGCCAAATGAGCAGCATCAGTTGTCTTCTCTTCATGCCAATACTCACCAGAACGCCCATTTCATATTGCCGCTCATTCAGCATCATGAGCAGGGTGCCAAATATGCCAAAACTCACCACCAGGTAAAGGACGTACATTATGATCAGTGTTGACGCTTCGTCCACCTGCTTGGCCTCAAGCAGCTCCGGCATCAGATCTTGCCAGGTATATACAGTTACTCTGCCGGAATCAAGCATGCCGGTAATATCATCCCGCAACGAAGTCAAATGCCGGTTTCCGGAACTCCTTACCATAATACCAGTGTACTGATCGTGGGCCCTGAACAACTCCCATGCCGTGTTCAAAGTCATGAACACCGACTGGTTATCGAGCTCTCTGATAGGCAGATCAACGATACCCCGTACCGGCAAAATTCCGACAGCCATAGCTCCCCGGTATCCCTGTCCAAGAAATACAACGGAGTCACCCGGAGAAAAACCCATGCGCGCAGCAAACAACTTGCCCAGTAATACGCCCTGATCTTCGCGATCAGTAAAATACTCCCCTTCAGTTACTTTCCGGTCAAGCCCTGTCATGTCAGCTTCACTGTCAGGCTCAACGCCAAATACTATGGCAGGTCTTGTGCGGTCATCATTAGCTGCAAGGATAAAACTCTCCAGGCGTGGGTTAACACTTAATACTCTTGTGTGGGAGCGAATGGCATCCATTTCTTCTGAACTCAGACTGAAAGTATGATCCAGTGTTGGTTCATCGAAATAACCGGGAGCCTGAACCTGAATATGCCCCGTTGACTGATCCACTACACTTTGCAGCATATCTTCCCACATCCCGGTTTCAGCGGATGTGAGCGATATGGTAAGCATGGCTGCAAACATGATTGATGCAGCCGTAATCAAGGTCCTGCGGCGGTTGCGCCAGATATTGCGCGTTGCCATGCTCGCTATATATGCCATCAGCCTCGTACTCTTCTAAGGTTCTGCAAACTGAAAAAGCTCTCCTCCACTCCCGTATCAAAACGGATCTCCTTATACTCGAGAATGGTGCGGTGGCCACGTTTATCGGCAGGGAGCACCTCCAGTCGGGTCAGCAGTTTTCGGTTGCCCACGGCGCGGGGTTCAGTGCCGGTTATGGTATTCACCAGCTCCATATCCTCATCGTAAAATTCCGTTTTATACTGGAGGTAATTGCTTTTGCCTATATAAGCGATCACTTTTCCCCATACCACGGGCACGTCATCTTTGGGGATAAGCTCAATCACATAACATGGTTCTCCTTCAATGGTGACTTCAGGCAGCATTCTGTGATGGTAGTCGTTGACCGTGGAGCTTTGTCTGACAAGGTCATCCGTAGTAAGGTCGGAGCCCATCCACCCCTGGTTCATCATGCTGGGTGGCATTTTTATTACCCGGTCGATGCTCGGCTGCCAGTTCCAGACTTCCCGGCCACGCTTTAAAAAAGCCATGCCGCGATCGCGGGCCGGTGCGGTGATCAGTGTGAGCCCGAAGTCTTCACCCAGCGACCAGACTTTCATTTCCACGGTACGCGTATAATCGGGTCTTACTATGGTCATACTCAACACCCCCTCACTGGAGTGGCCACGGGCCTGTTGTTCTGCCTGCTCAACAATCCGTTTTGCTTCTTCAGGGGATTGAGCCAACAAAGTGATATCCCCAAAAATCATGACCATCATGCCAAAAAAGGCTGCTAAACTCAGTCTATTCATTTGTGTCCGGTTTAAGTTTTTTAAGGTAATCCAATACAAGCTGCTCGGCAGGATGATCAGGCCCCGCCACCATCATCTGTAATCCTATGCCATCCAGAACTGCAGCCAGCAAAATCGTTTCCTGCATAGGTTGCGCCACACCCAGCTCCTTCATTAATCGCATATACGCATCCGTCATCATGCCCTTTTGTTCGAGAAACTCTTCCGGCAAGTGCTCCATCACATCGCTGTGAAGCATGAGTGAGATGATCACCTTCCAGTAACTCATCTGTTGCCTGAAATATCGAATGGTCTCCAGACAAATGGCTTCCAGCCGCTGGTCTGCAGGAATATCCGTTCGCTTTAACACTTCTGCCAGCGGTTCGGCATGCTTAAGTGCATCCATGATCACATCGTGGAAAAGTGCCTTTTTACTATCGAAGTAATTGTATACCAGCCCTTTGGATACACCCGCCCTCCCGGCAATCCGGTCAATGGACACACCATTGTAGCCCTGCTCGGAAAACAGGTGCAGTGCAGCCGTTTTTATCATTTCGCGGCTCTTTTGCCTGATGGCTTCGTTGTCAGCAGATGATCTTGGCATTTTACGTTGACTAACCGTTCAGTCAACAAATGTACTACACGGTAAAATGCTGTGCAAGAACAGTAAACAGTAACTCGATAAACGTACAAAAATATCCGACAAGGTAAAAATGGTTTAGAAGATCAATAAGAAGGTTCCCGGCTTTACAGCCGTTTTGGTTGTTTATTTTGATATCTCTTTGTTTATTGCTGTTAGTCCCGTAAAAAACCACAGTCCTTTGCTCACTGTAAAGTTTCACCCATGTTTTCCCGGTTTTAGCAGTGGGGTTTGAGAGAGTTTAATGTTTCATTAAGAAAATCTCTGATTGTCAATCCTTATGTTTGCCGTGTGATGAATTCCTGCATAAGAATACTGAAGTTTCAGGGCTGGCCGGTTTTAGCTGCAATAATTCTGTTGAGCTCCTGCCGACCCGATGGCGGCATTGATCCGGCAGCAGTCAACACCGTAAAATCTCATCCCGGCGATGTGGCTACGGAGTGGTACAGGCTCATACTGAAACTCACCGCGGAAACTCCGGGCTTTACACCCCCGGTTGCTGCCAGGGCACTGGGATATACGGGTGTTGGTCTGTACGAGGTACTTCAGCCCGGCATGCCTGATTATCGGTCAGTTGCAGGTTACATCACAGACCTTGAGCCGGGATACGCCGAAGGCATTCAAATACCCGACGAGATACACTGGGGGCTTGTTGCCAATAAGGCTTTGGCTAACCTGGCCAAAAACTTTTACGGAGAAGCCCATCCGCCAAACATCGCCCGGATAGAACAACTGGAACAAAGCATTTTTAATCGTGAAAGTGTAGGATTGAGCAACAACGAGATCAGCATTTCACTCAATTATGCCATGGAAATGAGTTCCCGGCTTTTGGCCTATGCACAAAGTGATGGCCAAACCAAGGCCTATAACCACAACTTTCCGGAGGAGTATAACTGGCCCGTATTTCCGGGATCCTGGATTCCCACACCTCCTCTATACCTAGGGGCAATGCAACCTTACTGGGGGCACGTCCGTCCTTTTATTGAAGCCGGTATACATTGGTCACAACCTCCACAACATCCCGAATATTCAACAGATCCGGCATCAGAATTTTATTTGCAGGCTGCGGAAGTATATACCGCGGTAATAAACATTACTCCTGAGCAAAGCATCATTGCCTGGTTCTGGAGCGATGATCCGGGAAAGTCGGCAACGCCTCCCGGCCACAGCATCAGCATTCTGACTCAAATTCTTGAACAGGAGTCAGCTGACCTTGCTTTTTCATCCTATGCTTATTTGCTGCTGGGCATCGCCATGCACGATGCCTTTATTTCCTGCTGGAAAAGCAAGTATACATACAATTTGGTAAGGCCGGTAACTTATATCCGGCAACATATAGATCCTGATTTTGTGCCGGTTTTAACAACACCGCCATTTCCTGAATACACTTCCGGCCATTCTGTCCAAGCCGGTGCCGCATCGGTAGTGCTCACTCATCTTTTTGGTGCGGGTTATTCGTTTACCGACAGGACTCAAGTGCACCGGACTGACATTACGGGCACACCGCGCAATTTTAACAGTTTTAACCATATGGCTGAAGAGGCTGCCATATCAAGACTTTATGGTGGTATCCACTTTAGGGCAGCTATTGAAAACGGAACGGAGCAGGGTAAGATTATAGGGGAATTGGTGAAAAGTCTTCCTATAAGGTAAGCTTATATTCAACTAGCCTTTGTTTCAAGGCCATTGAGTCGAAACATTGGCAAAGAAACAAAACTGCGGAACAGGCAGTGAGATATAGATGCAGCTAATGTCCTGATGGATAATATAAAATTTTGTTTGGAAATTTGGACAAATAACGATTGCATATTATCTTACCGCTCGCTTCAATGTTCGCTCAGGCGAAGGACATGACTTATCTGTATTCCTGTGCGTTACAAATTATTAGAATCTAAATCCTTACTTATGAAACTACGTTACGATTATTTAATGAGCATGCTCTGTTGTTTGGGTATGATGTTTTTTAGTACTGACATTGTAAAAGCCCAAGGATATTGTGCTAGCGCAGCTACAAACGTTGTAGACGAATGGATTTCAATAGTACAATTTGCCGGTATTGACAATTCCAGTGGTTCTACTGGATATTCCGATTTCACAGCTATTATAGGTAATGTTACACCAGGCTCTACTTATCCAATTATTGTAAGCGTTACAAATGCGACTGATTTCCAATATACTGAAACTGTAAGGGTCTGGTTTGATTGGGATCAGAATGAAGTCTTTAATACCACTACAGAACAATTTGATATTGGATCTCAGCCCGTACCAAGTAATTCTACTATTGATTTTACAGGAGACATAACTGTACCAGCAAATGCTGTGCAGGGCACTACCAGAATGCGAGTTAGTTTGAAGTTTAATGCTTATGCTACACCATGTGAGACATTTACATATGGAGAGGTAGAGGATTACAGTATTTTAGTAAACCCTGCCCCAGATTGTCTGCCGCCACAAAACCTTATCGTTTCAGAAGTGACTGCAACCACCGCTGGAGTAGAATGGGAAGAGTTTGGAAGTTCAACATCCTGGCAAGTTGAATGGGGTACACCAGGATTTACACCCGGTACTGGATCCGGCATCGGTTCAAATATTGTTTTGAGTGAGTTTTACGAGATCCTAAACCTCGAACCTACCAATACTTATCATGTTTATGTACGGTCGTTGTGTGGTGCTGATGAATTTAGTTCCTGGTCAGACCCTCTGGTCGTAAATACAACCGGGATCAATAATACTTGTTCGAGTGCAACAATTTTAACTGTCAACTCCTCAGATGAATGCATGGAAGTGACTGCCGGCACTACATTAGGCAGCACAAACTCTGGTGAAGCCACACCTTCTTGTAGTGCTACCGGTTTAAATGGAGGAGATGTTTGGTATCAGTTTACCGCAAGCAATACAACTCATTATA
>JBJHCA010000093.1:0-11824 GCA_050485785.1 Saprospiraceae bacterium
GGAACACATGAGGGGAATTGCTATGTGCAATAAACTCTACAAATCTTTTATCGGGCTGGGATATTACAACACCATAACACCGGCGGTGATTCGCAGAAACATTTTTGAAAACCCGGGTTGGTACACGCAATACACGCCCTATCAGGCGGAGATTTCTCAAGGCAGGCTTGAGGCTTTGCTCAACTTTCAGACCATGGTGAGTGACCTCACGGGTTTACCTATAGCCAATGCATCGCTTCTGGACGAAGGCACTGCTGCCGCTGAAGCCATGAACATGTTGTTTGAGACATACAAGCGGAATAATCGCAACAGCCAGGCCAATACCCTGCTGGTGGCTTCAGATGTTTTTCCGCAAACAATCGAGGTGCTCGAAGCCCGGGCAGAACCGCTAGGTCTTCAAATCAAGGTAACCGGAATCAGTGAAGATGTACTGGAAGATGAAAGAATATTCGGCATGCTGCTTCAGTATCCGGGTATGTACGGCCATATTGAAGATTATACCACACTGGTTGCCGTGGCCAGGTCAAAAGGCATACTTACAGCCGTAGGTGCCGACATACTGAGCCTGGCTCTACTGACCCCGCCCGGAGAATGGGGTGCCGATATTGTTTTTGGCAGCACACAGCGTTTTGGCGTTCCTATCGGATACGGAGGTCCTCATGCAGCCTACATGGCGGCATCGGAAAGCTTTACCCGACAGATGCCTGGCCGCATTATAGGCGTTTCAACCGATCGTCTGGGCAACAGAGCCCTGCGGATGGCCCTTCAAACCCGCGAGCAGCATATCCGTCGGGATAAGGCTACTTCAAACATCTGCACTGCCCAGGCACTGCTGGCTGTTATGGCCGGCATGTATGCCGTTTATCACGGCCCAAAAGGCATCAGGAAAATTGCCGGCTTCGTCAATGCCCTGACTATAGAGCTTCACGCCCGCCTGGATGCCATGCAAATCAATGTCAGCAATCAACATTTTTTCGATACACTGAGCATTAGTGTGAGTGAAAGCCAACTCCCCAAAATAAAATCGCTGGCCGAAGCTACTCAGGTCAACTTTGGCTATTACAACAACCATGTGATCATAGCCCTTGACGAAACCTGCACCACCGAAGATGTTTCGCTGGTCGTGAACATTTTGGCCGAAGCATTCGGCAAGTCCGTTCCTGCCAATCATGCTGAACCCGCAGGGGCATCATCATTGCCGGGCACGCTGATGCGCACGAGTTCCTATCTGGAGCATCCGGTATTTAACCGCTTTCATTCCGAAACGGATATGATGCGCTATATCAAGCGACTGGAGAAGAAGGATTTGTCGCTGATGCACAGTATGATCCCGTTGGGTTCGTGCACCATGAAGCTGAATGCCGCCACACAGCTCTATCCTGTGAGCTGGCCTGAATTCAACAGTATTCATCCCTTTGTACCGGTGGATCAGACCGAAGGCTATCAGCAAATTTTCCGCGAATTATCAGAATATCTCTGTGTGATAACCGGCTTTGATGCCTGTTCGCTACAACCCAATTCAGGGGCACAGGGCGAATATGCAGGACTGCTGGCCATACGGGCCTATCACCGGGCTGCCGGCCAACAACACCGCAACATTGCACTTATCCCCTCTTCGGCCCATGGGACCAATCCGGCCAGTGCAGTAATGGCAGGTATGCAGGTAGTGGTGGTTAAATGCGATGATCACGGCAATATTGACGTGGAAGACCTGAAGCTGAAAGCTGAAAAACACCGAGACAACCTGTCTGCACTAATGGTGACCTATCCCTCTACCCACGGCGTGTTTGAAACGGCAATCCGCGAGATATGCAGTCTCGTTCATCAGCATGGCGGACTGGTTTATATGGACGGTGCCAATATGAATGCTCAGGTTGGATACACCAATCCGGCTACTATAGGAGCAGATGTGTGTCATCTCAATCTTCACAAGACATTTGCCATCCCCCATGGCGGAGGCGGCCCCGGAATGGGTCCCATTCTGGTCAATAACAAACTGAAGCCATTTTTGCCCGGCCATTCGTTGATGGACCTGGGTGGCAACAGAGCCATGAAAGCGGTAAGCGCTGCTCCATGGGGAAGTGCAAGCATATTGCTGATCTCCTATGCCTATATCCGCTTACTGGGCCGAAAAGGCCTGAAGGCATCTACAGCTTATGCCATGCTCAATGCCAACTACATCAAAGCGCAACTGGAAGATCACTACAAAGTATTGTACCTGGGAGAACTCGGACGTACGGCCCATGAACTGATCATTGACCTGAGGCCTTTCAAAAACACAGCCTCGGCGGAAGATGTGGCCAAGCGACTGATAGACTATGGTTTCCACGCCCCTACCCTTTCATTTCCGGTACCGGGCACCATCATGATTGAACCCACCGAGAGTGAAAGCAAGGAAGAACTGGATCGTTTTTGTGAAGCGATGATTGCCATCCGCAGGGAGATGGACGCCATTGCCCGGGGAGAATTTCCTCAGGACGACAATGTACTGCGTAATGCGCCCCATCCGGTGAGAGAGATAACCGGTGATCAGTGGGATCATGCCTACAGCCGCGAACAGGCTGCATTCCCGTTGCCCTGGGTACGCGAAACCAAGTTCTGGATCGATGTAGCCCGTGTGGACAATGCCCGTGGTGACCGTCAACTGATCTGCACCTGTCCACCCATTGAGGAATACGAAATGACTACCTGACCCGGAATATGCCGGGAGGCATCATAAAAACTTGTTGCGCATATTGAACAGCCGGTCAGGAAGCTCCTGATTGCAAGCCATTCTGTAGTCTTCGTACGAACAGGGAATCATCTGATGTCTTGACCGGGCATCCTCTTCACTGCCGGGCAGGGCCCATTCAATCCACCATCTCCCGCTACGGTTGCTCTTCCAGAAGTGTACATTGAAGTCAAAGTCCTTGAAGTACACCACATACTCTGTCATGTGCTCTCCCGACACCGGATAATCGCCTTTGCGGTTGTGATACCCCTCGGTGAAATACCAGATCATCTGTGCCAGGGTATTGGCTGTTTGGAGACGAACATCGTCTTCCGGTTTGTACCCGCTGATCACCAGAACACTGAGTTTATCACTCATCCCCGCGTAATAGGCCAACTGGCAGATCTCTTCAGAGGTAAAGCCACTGGTGGAGGGGTTGAAAACTGCCGGGGCATCGGCAAATTTTACGGCTCTCAGATTGATGTGCAACACATCGGCATCCCGTATGAGGGGCTCACAAGCCGCCAGGTCGCGCCGTGCCTCGCCCAGCCTCACATGTTGAAAATCAGCTTCGTCCAGCATCCGGATGTCTACCGCTGAGGATAAATGGCGCTGATAGCCCATCATGGTCAGATTGAACACAAAGCGCCGTTCTTCGTCAAGTACCCGGTGCAGGCCGGTGGCTCTGGCACGGTCAGCGTGGAGCAAGGGAACCCTGTCATCGATCATCAGCATGTTCACCAGATCCTGCTTTTCATGCAGGGCCATGAAAGCCGTGTACAAAAACGGTTCATCACCGCTCAGGGCCATAGGCACGATATCCGAGCTCACAAGATCGTGAAAAATGGGAAAAATGCCCTCATGCCCGCCGTTGCGCGCAGCATTGAGATCACAAATTTTAAGTCCGTCAAAGGGAAAGTTCATGCTTCCCAGTGCCTGCCTAACCGGATCGGCTACCGCCTGATGCACGCCAAAAATGGCCAGCTGCCCCGACTCGAGGCGGGTAGTCCCCTTTTTAAAGCACCCGGTTTGGTTTCGCCAGGTATCGTGATCCTTGTCGGTTTTACTCTCAAAAGTATCGGGAAAAGGCTGGAGCCACATCTCTAACATGCCGTAAAATTTTGTTGCCCAAATTTGCATCTTTTTTCCGAACCCGCAGTCGTTTTTCCCTCACTTACTCCCAAGTCTCTATATTGCCAAAAAGCTTGCCTTAATGAATACGACGATCTGCACTGCTGGTTGGCCCGTATAGCCCCCTTCAATCTTGTCAAACAAATGGTGGTCCTGTGCATCGTAATACCAGGTTGCGGGCTTATGTGCATGCAGGATCCGGAAGTTTCGCTGACGGTAATAATTTGTCAGGTTTGCATGGTCAACCGTTTGCACGGCTGCTGCCGTATACTGACGGTATGACTGCAGGGGTTGTATTTCATTGCTGATGACCTCCATGATTTCGCGGTCGGCAAGGGCTTGTTTACCCAAAATGGCTGCTACCTGATTCTGCTTGAGCTCCAGTTGCCGAAGTGCCAGATCCAGAGCCTGCTGTTGATATTTCTGACGGTCAGTGACGATATAGTCCACCTTGATCAGGTCAAAAATACCGGCTGCTGCTGCAATCTTCAGACTGGTTTCAAACTTTGCGGGATCAGTCAGGCGAAAAATCACGTTCTTTTTGATCTCAAAACCTTCCAGGTGTTCTGTAAGCAGGTGGCTTTCACCGGGATCATCAAAACCGTAAACGCGTTGCGACTGAATAAAGTCAACCACCACGTCCGAACGGCTGACTCCCGCTTTATTCAGTCCGGCCACCATCAATTCAATCCTGCTATCCAGTAGCTGCATGGCAGCCTGAACAGTTTCAGCCTGCTCCTGAACAGCAAAATGGACGATCAGCAAATCCGGAAGTACATTGACTTTGATATGGCTTTCCAATACGATGCGGTTGCCTTGTTTCTGAAACAAGAGTCTGGCTCCCGGAGCCTGCGAAGGGTTTTGGAACATAACTCCCATTCGATCGGCAGCAGAGAGAAAATGCTGATCGGCATTGCCGCGAATTTGTGCATTCAGGCGAAAGGTTCCCGACATAATGATCAGGAGGATCAGGTACAGCTTGTTTCTCTTTTTCATAGCTCTTTGTTTTTTAATGAGGCCCAAGATTAAGCAGCCTCCCCCTGAGAACCAATGCATGACCGCTGCAAAGGCCCTGAAATGGCTATACCGCTTATTTGCATTAGTTTTGCAACACATTTGCAATACTACAGAGCCGGAATACCGGTTGATTTGAACCAATATGACCACTACATCACCATTTGCCGGGTTTTATCAACTTCGTGCTGCAGCCACTGCTGTTTACAAAAGCCGGCATGTCACTATTCCCGAAAACCCGGAAAACTGGAGTGTAAAGGACATAGCCGGATTTGTGTCCGATGTGGAAGAAAAAACCGGAATGCGCATCAGCGAACGGTGGATGTACAGTTATTTTAAAAAAGCAGACATTGAACGCCTGCCACGTACCGACATGCTGGATATCCTGGCCGGGTATGCCGGGTTTGATGACTGGCGTGCTTTTTTACTGCATCAAACAAGGCATGATACCGCCACTAAAGCCGAGCAGGGGAAGTTTGCCTTCAAAGTAAAACGTGTGCTGTATATGCTGGCAGCTGTGGTGATTATTACTGTGGCCACCGTGGCGGGCCTGTGGCGAACCGGTAGTGGAGAAAGTCACTTCACCGTTTGCCTCACCGACAAGTTCACCGGCAATCCGGTGATGGCACCGGTGCAGATTACCGCGATATCCGGGGATGTGCGGCGCAGACTGCCGGCACCGGACCATACCAAGTGTATAGAGGTGGCAGTTAACGATGGCATGGCCATGTTAACAGTATCCTCGCCTTACTACCACAACGATACCCTTGAAGTGAGCAGCGGCAGACGGAATGATACGGTAAACCTGGCTCTGCAGCCGGATGCGTATGCACTGCTGATCCATTACTTCATTTCAGGGCTGGGAAATGACTTTGAAGAGCGAATGACCATACTGCACAACATATTGCACGAGGACCTGATTGCCATGGAAGTGGATGCAGAACATGGAATGCCACTCCATTTATACAATAAAGCATCGCTAATGCGGCGACTTTTGATTGGGACAACCCCGGCCTCTGCCATGAAAATTGTTTACTTAACCTATCAAAATCAGCAAATTTATGAACTCAGGTATATGCAGGTCAGTACTGATTAGTTTGATGCTGGGATTTCATTCTATACTGGCCGGGCAGGCAGTGACACCGGTGCAACGTGAAGTCAGGGTCAGCGAAACTGAGCCGGCCATCAGTCTGCAGGATGCATTGAACCTATATGCTGACACGCTACAGCCGGCAATGATCCCGATGTTCAACAAAAAGACGCTGAAGCTTTCTGCTGAGCTGATGGCCTATGTTGACATGCTGGCTGCCGGCAATCTTACGGAATCATCGACGACAATATTGACGGATGCTGCGCTGGAGTTGTTTGACCGGCCGGATACACTCAACGTGGTATGGCATGCCGACGGGGGTTCTTTTTTTATGAAAGCACCGGCATGGCTTTCAGCTGACCGCAATGCACTGGAGGCTTTTTTCCCTCTGGAAGGCGGATATTGGACACTGGCAGACCCATTCCTATACACTGCGGCGGATGCCGCGGCCACAAACTGTTATGTATTACCATCAGGCCAGCAACCGCTTTGCATACACTATGTACTGCGGCAAAAAGAGCGTTTCTTTGGGCGGGAACACCTGAAACTATGGGATATTTACATTCAAAGGGTTGAGATTTTCACGCGGTGAAGTAAGTTCCGACCACCATCAATATGCACTGAATGGCTTACGTGTACACGATTCTGAAGGCCTACCGGCGTGTTGAGCCTGCAATTAAGTGGCTGGTGGCGGCCGAACTTGCATTGCAGGCCGTGAATTCTGCGTTTTTTCTGCTGCTCAATTACTATATGGACGAGCACGGGTACTCCGATTACCGCATTGCTCAGATCGTATCATACCGCTTTGTGGCCGTTATGGTACTAGCGTTTCCTCTTGGCTTGTTCATTAAGGGAAGGCATTTGAGGCCGTTTTTCCTGATTGCAGCCATCGGGCTTCCGCTGACGAGCCTGGTGATCATTGAATCCGTTCAGCATCAGTGGGACATATTGCTTAACATCAGCATGATCCTTTGGGGAATAGCATTTACCTGCATACAGATCACCGCGCTGCCGTTTATCATGCTCAATGCCCGAAGGGAGCATCACAGTGAGGCCATTGCGATGTTTTTCCAAACCTGGAGCGTGGCCATTTGCCTGGTGGGCGTGGTGCATTTTGCCATCAACAATTTATGGCCGCAACTGATGCCGGACAAATTTTTTCTTCAGATGTGCAGTGTGCTGGGCTTGCTGGCGGTGTACTGCATTAGCCGGATGCAGATACGGGAAAATGTATCGGAATTTATTCCGCCGGGGAAAGTTATCCGGTTTTACGACTGGAAGGCCATTACTATGGTGAGCATACCTACACTGCTGATTGCCATAGGGGCGGGTTTCAGCATTCCCATTCTGAATCTGTTTTTTATGCACGTGCATGACATTCCGGCCAAAACGTACAGCATTATGGGTGCCGGCACTTACTTTCTGGTGGCGGTGGGCATGACATTTATGCCCGGAATCAGGAGGCGATGGGGTTATCAGACGGCCATTACCGGTTTCCAGGTGGCTGCGGTGCTGGCATTGCTGATTATGGCCACTACAGAATGGTACAGCCACTGGTGGGGAGCAGTGTATATTGCGGTGTTCTTTTTTCTTATCCGGCAGCCGCTGATGAATATGGCCGGCCCTATGACATCGGAACTCACGATGTATTATGTAGGGCCAAAAAACCAGGAGATCATCAGTGCGCTGAATTCCTCGATCTGGTCGGGATCATGGTTTTTCAGTATGCAGATATTTGCCATGCTGCGCAATGCCGGCGTGAGCTATGTCAATATACTGCTGATTACTGTGGGTTTGTATGTAGTGGGTGTGGCCTGGTATTATTATCTGATCAGGGTTTATCAACACCGGGAGCAAATGATTGCACGGAGTGGGGATTGACTTTTTTGCCGGATTTAGATATGTTGAGGCCGGGTAAGCAGGTTGTGTTGATCGGGCAGTTTTTACCGGATACTAGAATGTCCGTACCGGAAAAGTGTGCGGGCAATGATGAGTATTCTGCCCCCTAAAACGCAAGAAGCCCAGATCCAAAGAGGACCGGGGCTTTTGCTTTAGTTGGAGTTGGCAGCGACCTACTCTCCCACCTGGTTGGGCAGTACCATCGGCGCTGAGGGGCTTAACTTCTCTGTTCGGAATGGTAAGAGGTGGTTCCCCCTCGCTATAGCCACCAACAGCTCTTTATACTGCTTGCGCAGTACTTTAGTTCTTGTTGTTCTGTGTTTAACAGAGGTTGGGAAGACGGTTTTGCTCAGATTCAATTCAGTTTGATTGTTGGTTTTGTAGAAGCTCTCGGGTCATTAGTACTGCTCGGCTACATGCATCACTGCACTTCCACCTGCAGCCTATCTACGTGGTCGTCTCCCACGTCCCTTCTTCCGGTTGCCCGGAATGGAATACTCATCTCGGAGGCGGCTTCGCGCTTAGATGCTTTCAGCGCTTATCCGTGCCGGACATAGCTACTCAGCAATGCACCTGGCGGCACAACTGATACACTAGTGGTCCGTCCAACCCGGTCCTCTCGTACTAGGGTCAGATCTCCTCAATATTCCCGCGCCCACAACAGATAGAGACCGAACTGTCTTGCGACGTTCTGAACCCAGCTCGCGTGCCACTTTAATGGGCGAACAGCCCAACCCTTGGGACCTTCTCCAGCCCCAGGATGTGACGAGCCGACATCGAGGTGCCAAACCTCCCCGTCGATATGAGCTCTTGGGGGAGATCAGCCTGTTATCCCCGGAGTACCTTTTATCCTTTGAGCGATGGCCCACCCATGCGGAACCACCGGATCACTTAACCCGACTTTCGTCCCTGATCGACCCGTCGGTCTCTCAGTCAAGCACCCTTATACTTATATGCTCTCCGTACGGTTACCGTCCGTACTGAGGGTACCTTTGGAAGCCTCCGTTACTCTTTTGGAGGCGACCACCCCAGTCAAACTACCCACCACACAATGTCCCCAATTAATCAGGTTAGAACCTAAGTACAGAAAGGGTGGTATTTCAAGGACGGCTCCACCATCACTGGCGTGACAACTTCATAGCCTCCCACCTATCCTACACATCCTGTACTCAAGACCAATGTGAAGCTGTAGTAAAGGTTCACGGGGTCTTTTCGTCCCGTTGCGGGTAATCGGCATCTTCACCGATACTTCAATTTCACCGAGCTCGTGGTTGAGACAGTGCCCAGATCGTTACACCATTCGTGCAGGTCGGAACTTACCCGACAAGGAATTTCGCTACCTTAGGACCGTTATAGTTACGGCCGCCGTTTACCGGGGCTTCAGTCAAAAGCTTCTCCCACCTAAGTAGAATAACCCCCTTCCTTAACCTTCCGGCACCGGGCAGGTGTCAGACCATATACTTCATCTCTCGATTTCGCATAGTCCTGTGTTTTTGCTAAACAGTCGCCTGGGCCTCTTCACTGCGACCCGACTCTCACATCGGGTGCCCCTTCTCCCGAAGTTACGGGGCCATTTTGCCTAGTTCCTTAACCACGATTCACTCGAGCGCCTTAGGATACTCTCCTCGACTACCTGTGTCGGTTTACGGTACGGGCTGTAATAACCTTACCTTAGAGGTTTTTCTCGGAAGCTTGCTTCCAGTAACTATCGGATCAGCATCGCTGCCTCTCCGTACTATCAGACTTCAACTCATGCACGGATTTGCCTGTGCACTCAACGTCTTTGTCCTTCAACGCACTATTCCGTCAGTGCGCGTACCTTCCGCTCCTTCGTCACCCCATCGAAATTATTACAGGTACCGGAATATTTACCGGTTTACCATCGACTTCGCCTCGCGGCTTCGCCTTAGGACCCGACTAACCCTGATCCGATTAACGTCGATCAGGAACCCTTAGTCTTACGGCGTTGAGGTTTCTCACCTCAATTATCGTTACTCATGCCTACATTTGCTCTTCCATACAATCCACAAAACCTCACAGTCTCGCTTCTCCTCATATGGAATGCTCCCCTACCACTGCAGATATTATCCGCAATCCAAAGCTTCGGTGGATAACTTATGCCCGATTATTTTCCGCGCAAAGTCGCTCGACTAGTGAGCTGTTACGCACTCTTTAAATGAATGGCTGCTTCCAAGCCAACATCCTAGCTGTCTGTGCAACTTCACATCGTTCTATCCAACTTAGTCATCACTTCGGGACCTTAGCTGTTGATCTGGGTTGTTCCCCTCTCGGCTCAGGACCTTAGCACCCTGAGCCTCACTGCTACTACTATGTACAGGCATTCGGAGTTCATCAGGGGTTGGTAGGCGGTGAAGCCCCCTAGCCCTATTGGTAGCTCTACCTCCTGTACATATTCCATAACGCTGCACCTAAATGCATTTCGGGGAGTACGAGCTATCTCCGAGTTTGATTGGCCTTTCACCCCTACCCACAGGTCATCCAAAGATTTTTCAACATCTACTGGTTCGGGCCTCCATTGAGAGACTATCCCAACTTCACCCTGCCCATGGGTAGATCACTCGGTTTCGCGTCTATCCCATATAGCTTGCGCCCTGTTAAGACTCGCTTTCGCTTCGCATCCGGTACTCTATACCTTATACTCGCTATACAGGTATAACTCGTAGGCTCATTATGCAAAAGGCACGCCGTCACCCCAATCCCGACCTAAATCAAAATTAAGGCTCCGACCGCTTGTAAGCGCATGGTTTCAGGTTCTTTGCACTCCCCTTCTCGGGGTCCTTTTCACCTTTCCCTCACGGTACTCGTTCACTATCGGTCTTCCAGTAGTATTTAGCCTTGCCAGATGGTGCTGGCTGCTTCACACAGGGTTCCTCCGGCCCCGCGCTACTCAGGATCCCAACCTCAACAACCTACTTTCCGTGTACAGGACTATCACCTCCTTCGGTCTATCTTCCCAGATAGTTCCACTTCTGTATGTCGCCAATTATGTCGGTCCTACAACCCCAGAAGCCCTAAAACTCCTGGTTTGGGCTATTTCCATTTCGCTCGCCACTACTCAGGAAATCACTATTGTTTTCTCCTCCTGGGGGTACTTAGATGTTTCAGTTCCCCCCGTTCGCCTCCTTATCGCTAAGGATTACATACCTTCAGTATGCAGGGTTTTCCCATTCGGACACCCGCGGATCTATGCTCGTTTGCAGCTCCCCGCAGATTTTCGCAGCTTACCACGTCCTTCATCGCCTCTGGAAGCCTAGGCATCCACCATGCGCTCTTCTTTGCTTCTTGTTCTTATCATCTCTCCTCCTCTTATCCTACGCTCTCCCGTCTTCCCGCTCTGTCAATGATCGTTATGAACAGTCGCAAATCATTTTTTGCGAACTCAGTTCAACTGAGACTGTACCTCCATCGAAGGAATGTACAGTTGTATTTTATATTTTCCAACTGCTTTCAGTTGGAGAGGTGGAGGATAAGGGAGTCGAACCCTTGACCTCTAGAATGCAAATCTAGCGCTCTAGCCAGCTGAGCTAATCCCCCGGATCTGCAGGTGATGAATGGGTCAATAATCTGTAGGATTACTGCCTCAACAAACACACTGTGAGTAGTCCCGGGCAGACTTGAACTGCCGACCTCTACATTATCAGTGTAGCGCTCTAACCGGCTGAGCTACGGGACTGAGTTAAGTTTCAATAAAGCAGCTGCCACTTGAGGCAGGCCTGAAATATGGCTTTAATGCAATAAAGCACACAAAGTCCCGTAAACCGAGAGAACAGAAAATCCCTGACGAAAAGAAAAAATATGTCAGAGATACCAGAGGACCAAAAGGTCGTGGGAATAAGTCAAAGACAAAAGGGAAGGGGATAAGGTACACGAGAGCCTGCAAGCAGGGGTGTACACTCTATAAGGAGGTATTCCAGCCGCACCTTCCGGTACGGCTACCTTGTTACGACTTAGCCCTAGTC
>JBJHCA010000094.1:0-11498 GCA_050485785.1 Saprospiraceae bacterium
CTGATATATCTGTTTAGACGGCTTTCAAATAAATCACGCCAGTTATGTCTACGTTGAACAACATAAAAGGAATTATCTTCAAAACTCATAAGGGCATCGGGACGCAGTTGCGCTGCGAACAAAAGTTCAGATCGCTCTGTAAGCCGCTCTCGAAACATAACCCGCATAGGCATTTGGAAGTATCTCAGCCTAATCCATAAAGTACCTCTGTATTGGGCTCTGAAATTTTCATTGTAATAGTCAAAGTTAAATTCAAAGTAGTTTTCCTGATAGCTTATGCCCCATTGAAAAACCATGCGGTCAAGCGGGCTGAATTCAACCATCGCAACAGGACTCACATTTCTTTGTATGGGCATGGTAAATTCACCGCCGGAATGCCATTGAGGCACTATTCGTTCCTTGACTATATTGCGTAATTCAGTTTCATAGCCTTCCACACCAATGGAAAGATATGTCTGAGCGTGCAAGCACAAGCTGCAAAAACTAATATAAGATAATATTACCAATCTACGCATTATGATTACATAAAATATTTAAAACCAATCCCAAACTGCATACCTCGCATCTTATAAAAAAAACTGTTGAGGTCGATTGCTCTTGAACGTTTTATAAATGGCGTTAAGTCCCGGTTGCAAAAAAGATATAATTCAACGGATTGCCCATTCCTTATACTTAAACCATAAGCAAGCGACAATTCAGTGGAAGCAACATACCGACTGTAAAAACTTAAATCTATATAATAGCCACCCCAATGCAAATCATTAATATTGTTATCAAAGTCAATTAACACCCTGTTTTTCAAACCTAAAGCACCGCTCCAGTTATGAATAGAACTTTTATTGTTAACCGGAAGCCGGTACTGAAACTTTATGGGAACATGCAGATATTGTAGTGCCATGTGAAAAGAACTGTAATACAATTTTGGTTCAGGCAAACTCATTTCACTTTCAAAATATAAAGTGTATCTGATGTTCGTGTAACCTACACCGGTTTCAAACGAAAAATTTTCTTTCAACTGCCTTCTATAATAAAATACCGGGCTAACGCTAAAATCATGCCTTAAAACAACTTTATGGTGACGGTCAGCTTCGATAAGCGTTAGTACCCCATTGATTTCTATTACGTTATATGTTTTCTGCAAAAGCTTCATGTTTGTTAAACTAGAAGTATGAAGCTCACTTCCAATGCCCCAAGACGACTGTGCAATAATTGGGGTTGATCCAAACATTACTACACAGAGTAGCCATGTTTGGAATGTTCTCGAAATTATTGACTTTCGAATAAGGTGCATTATAATTTTACAAATGTTTTTGAAGTTAAGTTGTCTTCGCCTTTCCCTGCTATAATATAATAAACCTCCGCAACAAGTTGATTGATATCAATAGAAAAGTCTGAGAGACCTGTAACTAGCCTCTTATTTTCAAAATATACGCGTTTACCATTCTGATTATAAATAACGAACGGAACATTTCCTCATTTTTTTTTGCAAACACCTGAATATTTATTATTGAACTTGCAGGATTGGGTGTAACATTTATCTGAAGCAAGTTTTCATTTAACTTGCTTTCATTGATGGTTGGACTAGGTGCTACCTCGGACATTGAATATCTGCCTGTAGATGACCTGAAAAATCCATCCTCCCAATAATAAATTCTACACTTACCACCGGAACTACCTCTGTAAAGATATGATTATTTGCTTCAATGGCAACGGAACCTTGAACATTGTTTAATGAAGGAGCTTGCCAACTATTTTCCAACCAATCGTGCATCCATTTCGAATGTTCAACTGACCAATAATAAATATGCATTCTACCATCATTTCCTCTGTATATCACCTCGCTGTTTTCACCTACAGCTATCTGCCCGGAAATATTGGCATAAGTTGGAGCATCCCAACCCCCTATCCAAGCATGACTCCAACTTTCCTGTGACCAATAGTATGCATGCATTTTATTGTCAACACCTCTATAAAAATATGCTTGCTTCCAGGCCTTGTTGCTATTGAGCCCGGTTTTGCGCTAATATTACGGTTTTAATGAGAATTCCAGCTATATTGACATGGCGCATCAACAGGATATCCCAAAAGGAATGTTCAAGGGGTTTCGATTGACTTTTATATGGCCTCACATCAAAACATGACGGCACCATGAGAAACAGATTAAAGCATGCAGAAGCCAAAGTGATGTTAGCCATTTTTGCTTTTTTTGCAATGTATCTGTGAATTAGCCACTGATTACCTTGTTATGGACAAACTTACTGACATACATAGCGATGTTGAAGTAAAGGTTAAGGGCGGAATCGTTAGGGGATTCAGGATTGGCCGGGGAAAAAAGGTTGTGATCTGTATGCACGGCTTTGGTGATCACGCTGGCATTTACAAGCGGTTTGCCCGGCTTTGGGGAGCTGAGTATACGATCTATGCTTTTGATCTGCCGTTTCACGGCAAAACTGAGTGGGAGCTGCATGAATATGGCCCCGACCAGCTGGCAGAGGCCATTTCAGGGATTCCCGATCCGGATCACACAGGCTTTGTTATCATTGCATACAGTTATTCCGGCCGGTTGATACCACAAATCATCACTCGGTTGTCAGCCAATCTTTGCGGTGTTTGCCTGGTAGCCCCGGACGGATTTTATACCCATCGCTGGCTGGATATTGACCGCGTGCCGGTGATATTCAGAAAATTTAGCGGCTTACTGATGAGTGTGCCGGTTCTGCCACAACTCGCTATTCACGGAGCACATAAAACGCGAATGATCAGCCGGGT
This sequence comes from Saprospiraceae bacterium, assembly GCA_050485785.1. Classification (GTDB taxonomy): domain Bacteria; phylum Bacteroidota; class Bacteroidia; order Chitinophagales; family Saprospiraceae; genus JBJHCA01. The sequence continues at coordinate 2,770 of JBJHCA010000094.1, forward strand.
TTTGCGCGATTTTTGTCTGCATAACCTTAAGGACAAAGTCCGGCGACAACGGCTAATACAAACCTGGATTTCAGTGAAAAACTTTCCGGTAAAGCAGGCAGCATTTTATGACTATCTCAACCGGCAACAAATACCCATACTGCTGGTACTGGGTAAGGATGATCAGGTCATTCGTCCCGGAATGGCCGCCGGTTTTATAGTCGAAGTGCCGCATGCAGAATTGCTGCTCATGGATCAGGGGCACCGTTTAATTAACGAAACACTATACTCAACAATCTTTCCCCAAATCGAAAACATGCTGGAATTGGGTAATCCCGGTTGTAGTGGGAATGCCTGAAAAGCCTTTGTTTATAATTTTGGATATCTCTTTGTCAAGCTGTTATTGAAGGGAGGTAGCGGGTTACCTGATGTGAAGTCTTGCGCCGATCATCCACTGGGTTACAAAAACCATATCGTGACCCTGTCCTATACCATCCAGCGGATAGAAGAGCATGGGATTGAGGTAAATCGTAACCGAGGGTGCTATGCTGTAGCTGATCACAGTGCCAATATCAATGGAAGGGAACAAATTGGCTTTCAGTGAGCCTCCTTCCAAAAGCCCGAAATCGTCGTTGCTGGCGGCTGCAGGTATAGGTTCATTGGCATCGTCGGGCTTATTGGTGGCCAACATCTGACGCCGATACCTGGCATGGGTTATGGCATGCCCGGATGCACCGATCAAAAAGAACCACGAAGCACGATCACTTGCCGCCAGTAAAGGCAGCATGTGAACGGACAAGCTCAGCATGTTTACACCGGCACTATCAAAATACGTGTGCATGTTTCCGCTGTGGTCGTATCCAATACCGTTGTCAAACTCACTGTTGGGCATAAAAGAACCGTTCATGTACCTAACCCTTGCCCACATGTGCCAGTGATCGTTGAACTGAGTTCCTGCTCCCAAAGTGTAAGCTACATTGGAACTGGCCCGCGAAAAGCGGTGATGGTTTACTGTGCGGCTGAAACTTTTCATTCGGGCATTGCCGGTTTCGGCCAGTAAATAAATATCCCTGAAAAATGACCCGGATGAACGCACATTGTCAGGATGCGGCTGACCCTTTAACCGATTACCTTCTTCATTATTGGTGACATTCATTTCAAGTTTTTCAAGCAAAGCCCAAGGGTATTTGTAGCTGACAGCGTTTTCCGGTAAAGGCAGCCCGGCCAAAAACGCTGCCGAATAGTTTCCGGGAAAGTGACCTAATGCAATATCGGGAACTGCCGGGGTAAGTATATCCGTATTTTTTATCAAGGAGCTGGATGTAACAGGTGTTTGGGCATAACTGACCGGGAATGTCTGCAGCGTATTATGGTGCAGGCCATTGGATCTGGCCGGTTCAGTGTGTCCGGAATGATCAGATATTGCGGATGTCGCTATATTGGGTTGCATTTCAGACAGGGCAGTCTGACGCGATCCGGATTGTGGAGTTGTTGCCGGAATGGTCGGTAAAAGCCGGATATCCGGATTTTCTGGAAGTGGGTATGTTGAGAATTCCCGGGCCAGGTGATGATCACCGGAGGAAGGTACCAGCAAGTCTTTATACTGAATGATGGTGAGTAGCAATAACAGCAACAAGCTTACTTCCATCACTTTCAGCCGCCTTATACGCTGTTTCCCGGCGTAGTAGCCGGTCAGTTTGTATTCCATGCGTTCCCAGTCGGGTGGCGGCGTAGCCCGGTCAAGGTCGTGAAGTTTGGCCTTGATGAATTTATCCAGTTGATTATTTTGATCTGACATTACTTGGGTATATTTCCTGAAGTAATTCGCGCAGCCTTATTCTGGCTTTAACCAGGTTGGCCCGTGATGTGCTTTCCGTGATACTGAGTATTTCCGATATTTCGCGATGAGAAAATCCTTCCACAACAAACAAGTTGAAAACAGTCCGGTACGTATCGGGAAGTTTCTGAATGGCACTGAGAATATCATTTTCTGAAATGATATCAAGCGGATCATCGTGCGTTTGCATCATACTGCCCGTTTCGGCCAGTGTTTCCGTTCTCCTGCACTGATGTTTCCGGTATGCATCAATACAAGTATTGATCATCACCTTTCGCATCCATGCTCCCATTGAAGTGCCTCTGCGGTACTTGCCTATTCCGGAAAAAACTTTTAAAAAACCGTCGTGAACCAGATCTTTGGCTTCGTCTTCGGTAGCCGAGTACCGCATGCATATGCCAATCATCTGACCGAAGTATTGCTCATACAACCTTTTTTGAGCCCAGCGCTCATGCCGAATGCAGGCATTGATTACCTTTTGTTCATCCGCTTCGTATGACAAGGTGAAGTCCAAGACAATACAGGTTGTTAATAATGAGCCACTAATATACGATTAAATGACCTCAGCGAAAAAAAACGGAACCGATTTTCCGGTGCATCATAGCATAATAACGGATGGAGGCAGACAAACGCTGCCTTACAATAATTTTATTAGCAACTTTGTTTTATGCGGTTTTCCGATGTATCTTTGGCCATCGTTTTGGTCGGGTGGCCGAGTGGCTAGGCAGAGGTCTGCAAAACCTTGTACGGCGGTTCGAATCCGCTCCCGACCTCAGCAAAGCGCTTTACATGGGTTAATGCCTGGTAAAGCGCTTTTTTTTTCACAGAAGGGGATTCCACACACGGAGTTCTTTCATTCTTAAAAAAAACCACTAGGTCTTATTTGCAAATTCGGCTAAGGGCTGGTTTTTTCCAACAAAGAGGTATCCATAAAAATAAATATCCTATATTTGCAACGTTGTTGCATTATTAATCATCAAAAGCAAATTTCACAATGAACAGATTTAGTTATTTTTTTGGCGTATTGCTGGCTTCGGCAGTATTGGTTTTTTCGGCTTGCAATAAAGACGACGACGAACACGGGGATCACAACCATATTGAGATCACCATCATTTCCCCTACAGCTAATCAAACGGTAGCCGACCCTTCTGCGGTGGAAGTGCGGATAGCCTTTGAAGCTGACGATGAGTTGCATGATATTGAGATCAAGCTGCACCCTGTAGATGATGCATCAGACCTGATTATTGACTTTGAAGTCCATACACATCAGAAGACCTATGAATTTCATACGGTGGTTGATCTATCCTCCTATCCGGCTGGAACTGAGTTTGAGCTGGATATTGATGCCTGTGAAGATGAAGCCTGTACTGAAAAAGAAAGCAAGCACATCCACTTCAGCATTTAAGCTGCACATGAAAGTCTGAAGCCTTCGTGGAAACAATTGTAGCGGTTTCAGAAAAGAGAAATTCACACGGGCAGTCTTCCGGTTGGGAGGGCTGCCTTTTTTTGACACTTGTGTGGCGTTGTTGTAAACCGTATATTTGTGGATGCTGTAAAATAGCATTAAACATAAACCCCAACAATTCCTCATCCATATGCCAATACAAGTTACAACCGGAGCGATGCTGATGTGCACTTTTGGTATGGCTCCCAGTACACTGAATGTACTTCCCACAAGCCGGGTTTTGGCTTCCAACATGCCTGCTGCCAACATTATGGACCACAAACCCATGGTCAACATCATGCCTTTCGGTATGTGCATTACCTTGTCTAATCCAACAGTGGCTACTGCTACTTCTGCCGCCATGGGGGTATTAACCCCTATGCCCTGTATACCGGTTACGCCTATGCCGTGGGTGCCCGGGGCTATTCAGACGCTCATTAGTAATATGCCTGCGGTAAACAATACGTGTAAGGTGACCTGTATCTGGGGTGGTGTTATATCCCCCACATCACCCGGGCAGTTCACTGTGCAGACCTGATCAGCGTTTATCGAAGTGCGATTTCCACAGGAATTCTGATGGCGAGCACAAAATTGCGCCCCTGTTCCGGCAAAGTGATCAGCTTGTAGTTGCTGAGGTGATTGATGTATGACCTGTTGAGCAGATTGCGTGCCTGAAAATTGATTTGAATATTCCGTCCGGCAGAATTAAAACTTACTCCTGCTCCGGCATCCCAAAGATGGTAAGCGTCCGTGGATCTTTCATTTTGTACCACCCTGTTTTGAGCAGCAGTATAGCGGTGTTCCAGCTGGACGTACCACGAGTTGATGTAGCTTTCATCCCGCTGTCCGTTTTCTCCCCACCTGATATGGCTCAGCATGCTCAGAGGCGGGCTGAATGGCAGTGGACGCTTCAGTTCAATGTTATAGGTGTAGTTCCATTCAACACCCTGACCCAACGAAAGATAAGTAAACGGATTGTATCTCCATGACAATTCAGCACCGTGTATCCACGCATTGTGCTGTTCATACCTGAACATCTGACCTGCTTCAGGCAGAGGGCTGAACATAGCCGAGGGAGACAGATAAATGAAATTCTTAAAAAACCAGGCATAGCCTTTGATGTCCCAAGTCACCTTGCCCATAGTTTGCTGCCATACGGCATCCAGTTGGTAACCGTGCTCAGCCACGAGATCTGGATTTCCAAGTTCATGTCTGAAGCTGCCGTGATGGATACCGTTGGATGAGGTTTCATTCGGATAGGGTACTCTGAAGCTCTTGCCCCAGTGCGCTTTGAAAAATCCCCTGTGACCGATAAACGGGTGAATATATCCGGCAGAGGCACTCCAGTTGAAAAAACTGTTATCCATTGCCATTACGCTCAGGCTGTCTGATGGCAGGGTAGCCTGGCTTGAAGCGTACAGATAATGAACATGAGCCTGCGTGCGGTTGTGGGCATAATCTACTCTGAGCCCCGCTTCAATAATTCTGCTTCTGCTTAGATTCCACCTGGTCATGTGGTAGGTTCCGATGCGGAGTGTATTGAAACCGGGCAATAAAAAGTCGAAACCACCATGATTGTTTTGCTGATGCTGTATATGTATTCCTTGCGTAAACGGATAACTTGAGGATTTTTGATGATCCAGTTGAGCATCCAGAGAAAAAGTATTGAGATCGAGTTTTAGCGCAGTGAAACCATGCTCAGTTTCCGGTCTGAGATGAAATTCAGGGTAGGATAACTCCTCTCTGTGACTTTGCTGAAATCCGGCATCCAGCTTCCAGGTCATCCCGTTTGAGCCTTCAATATTCCACTGAGCATTATAACTTCGGTGAATCACTTCCTGCCTTGGTAATTCGATGTTTCTGCTGTCGCCGTCGTCGGTGATAGCATAAGCACCTGCTGCACCAATTATGCCGGGGAAAAAACCGACCTTGGTCCGGTATTCCTGAAATCCCAAACGCAATGACCCCCCGGAAAAGATGTAACCGCCATGTAAAGCATAACTATGTTCCCGCCCGGCTGTATTTTTGAGTCTGCCGTTCTCAATGGGATATACTCTGGATCGATATTCAAAAGACTCAGCCGGTACCCGGTAATCACCAAATGACTGCAAACTCAGTCGTCCGCTCAGGTAGAATCCCCGCTTATTGATGCCGGCCCTCACACTGCCACCCCAATGTTCCTGATTGGTTTGGCCGGTTAATGCAATACTTCCTTCAAGTTTGTCCATGGGAGGAGTCGGATCGGGTAACAACCTTACTGCTCCGCCCAAACCGTCGGAACCGTATTTCAGTGAAGCCGGACCCTGGATAACCTGCACCCTGTCAACGCTGAAAGGATCAATGCTCAAACCATGATCTGAACCCCACTGATGACTCTCCTGCTTGATGTCATTATTCAGAATAATGATTCGCTGATTGCTCAGACCCCGGATAACCGGTTTGCTGATTCCCACACCCGTTGTCAACACCTGAATTCCGGGCAATCGGGCCAGCGTATTGCTTAGTCCTATATCGCCATGAGCAGCCAGAAAACTTCGGTCGGCATGCACCATGGACTGGGATGACTGCAGCTCTCTGATCTGCTGTTCGCTCACCTGCACAGTTTCAAGCAATTGTTCCGAGGCGCTTAGCTGAAAGTGCAACTCAATGGTATCCGTGGCATTGGGATATACATGCCGGTGAACAGTATGGTAACCCAAAAATCTCACTTCCGCAGACATTGCGGTTTGATGCGGAACCCGGAGAAAATAATGCCCCTTTTCATCGGTAACTCCCCTAATCTCGGTTGGGTAAATCATTATGGTGGCACCGGGTAGTGCTTCATTGCTCCGGTCTGTCACTGTGCCCGTTATGTAGAGCGTACGATCGCTTTCCTGAGCAAATAGAGGAAGAGTAAACAATAAAAAAGCAAGCAGATTGTACCGGTAAAGCATATGGAAAAGTAGCCGGCAAAAATACGCCATTTAGTGCAACAATGTTGCAAGTAAGTTGTAATTTTGTCAAAATTCTGTAATGTTCAGGTATTCTATTTTTTTCGGCTTGTTGGGTTCTATGATTTTTCTGGCCGGTTGCGGCAAGGATTTACCGGACAATATACCACCACACCTGGAGGTTTTTTCCATACTGCCCGCTCCGGAACCCTACAAAGTATGCGGAGCTTTAGAACTCGATGTGATTGTTATCCGGCCGGGAGAACAGTTGAATATCCATGTTTTGATGACGGATGACATTGGACTTTCGCAGTATAAGCTGGACATCCATCCCAATTTTGACTGCCATGGCCACCGGGAAATGACTTCTGACTGGAATGTTCAGCAGATTACTGACCTTCACGGAGTAACCGAGGTTGAAAAGGTCATTTCTGTTGCCCCTCCGGCATACGTAACTGCAGGAATCTACCATATGAGCATTCAGTTGGTTGACCTGGCCGGCAATGAAGACCTGAACACCAGATTTTACGACCTGAAGGTTTTTAATCCTGAGGATACTATTGCACCTGAGATCATACTGAGCAGCCCGTCAACATTGCAATTCGGAATAGCCAGAGGGGATGTTCTGACATTATCAGGCGTGATTACAGACAACAGACCTTTTAATCTTGGAGGCAATGCACGTATACGCCTTACGTATATTCGCGATAACAGCGATATCAGGCTGAATGCACTGGAACATTCGCTCAATCATGTAGACACAGGGGAATATCCATTTGACCTGGCCTATACAATTCCCCAAACGCTGGTTCCCGGTCGGTATTTCTACACACTTGAAGCTTATGACGGGGTGAACAATTCCTCTGAAGTGATTATATTTGATTTGCAAATCAATCCCTGACATGTTAAAACTTGAGCGCGAAGCACTGCAGATACTCAGCAGGAACAATCTACGCAAAACCAGGGTCAGGTTACATGTAACCCGGGCTTTGCTGGAAAGCGAGCGGGCCTTGTCCGCTTCGGAAATTGAGGAGGGTGCCGGGCATATTGACCGGATAACTCTTTACCGCACCATCAGAACTTTTGAGGAGAAAGGAATTATCCACAAGGCCATTGACGGGAGTGATACCCCTAAATATGCCCTTTGCAGCGACGTATGTACAGAGCATGAACATCATGATGACCACGTCCATTTTCACTGTGAAATGTGCCACACAACCATCTGCCTCGATATTCCTGCACGGCAGCAGATGGAGTTGCCGGATGGATTTGTCAAGGCATCCACGCACGTGCTGGTCAAGGGCTATTGTAGCCGGTGCAACTGATTTTGGACGCCTGTTGAGTATGTTTAAAAGTAGGCATTTCTTTTTTTGGGATAACTCTTTGTGATACGGATTCCCACGCAAAATCTTTACCCCTGATCAAGGTAGTCGCTCCCGTTCCGGGAAAAATGAGCAATCATGAAGCTTCGCAACAGAATAGCACTTACATTTACCGGCCTCAGTGCCTTGCTTATCATGATGTTGGGCGTGTTTATCTACTATTACAGCTATACCCAGATTAAGTCTTCATTTTATAACCGCCTTTATGAGCGGACTATAGTAGCTGCACAACATGTACTGGAAGCTGATGAGTTCAGCAAAACGCTGTACGATGAAATCACACGCCGATACAGGGATCATCTGGACGATGAGGTGGATTTTGTAATTCCGCTGGACGAGCTTCGGAGTGTGCCGGACACCTTGCTGCCATATTTTGAGCAGTCATTCCTTGAGCAGGTGATAGCCGAGGAGTATGCAGAATACAGCAGGGGGCATACTGCCTCGGTGGGCATCACTTATCGCGATAACGAAGGGATATTTTTAGTCATTGTTCAGGCCAGGGACATGGAAGGGCAGGCATTGCTCCGAAAACTGACAGCTGGCTTACTGGCAGCCGGAGCCATAGGCCTGGTTCTCATTTTCTTTGTAGGCCGGTTGTATGCCAGTCAGCTTCTCAAGCCGCTCAGTACCATGCTTGAAAAGATTGATGCAATAAGCTCGGGAAATCTGCAGGTGCGGCTGCTTGAGAAGAAGGGTAAGGATGAGATGGCATTGTTGAGCAAAAACTTTAACCGGATGCTCGACAGACTCGAAACTTCATTTGATATTCAGCGCAATTTTATCAGCAATGCCTCTCATGAGCTCAAAAATCCGCTGACTGCCATACTGGGTGAGATCGAAATTGCTTTGGAAAAAAGCCGGAATGCAGAGGACTACCGTAAATCGTTGGAAATAGTTGACCTGGAAGCCAGGCGCCTCGAAACCATTACCACCAGTTTACTGGAAATAGCCCGGGCAAGCTACAACAGGCAGGGTATAAGTATTGAAAAAATCGAAATGGTTTCTCTGATTTCTGATGTAATCAGGCATATCAAAAACAGGGTGGCCGGTGCCAATATTGAATGGATTTTTCATGACCATGCAGATGGCGGAAACGGGATGGCTATGCTGCAAGTGTATGGCAATGAAGGCTTGCTGCGCATTGCTGTGGCCAATCT
>JBJHCA010000095.1:0-11120 GCA_050485785.1 Saprospiraceae bacterium
TCACTAACGTAACAGGTTCGTGAAATACACATCGTTCAATAATATTGTGAAGAATGTTTGACCGATTGTTTCTTCTGTTAAATCTATAGAAGTACTCATTGAGGTACTTTTGGAGGTACTCCACAGAGCAATATGAATGTACTCCACGCAGCCAGTTTTTTAAATTTCTGATCTGTATATGCAATTGAGGCATGCTTCTGCCATTGTTAGAAAGGGCTTGCCGGAAGTTTGCATATTCTTTTTCGAGTGGTTTGTATCCAGCCTACCCATCAGTAACAACTTGAGCCTCTGCGCTAATATGAAATTCAAAGATAAATTTTAAAGAGTCAGCACTAAAATCATTGATGACCTGTGCGTACGACCTGCCAACCTTGTCTCCTCTAACTTTTACTGCTATAACAACCCTGGATTTATCGCTACATTGGCTCCTCCCAGGTTTATCTTCTTCCAGGAGTGCCGATCTCAAATTCATCTACATGCACCTCTCCTGTTAAAGGGTTGTTTTTGCTGCTTTCCATCGCTTCCAATACTTTTTGCCGAAACAACCAGGCAGTTTTTTGATTCACTCCAAAGCGTTCAGCTAGCCATACACTATTTGCCTCTTTCTTGCTTGTTGTTATCTCATACAACATTTCAAAAGCCTTATCTATGCCAAACTTGAGTTTATGAAACAATGTATGACTGGTCACTGATTCGTCATAGCCGTATGACTTGCAACGCCTACTAATAAGCTGTTTTCCTCTTGAATATAATGTTTAATTACAGCGCCTACAATTATTGTCCTCAGACCACTTCAGTTCGGCTAAATACTCCATACATGCCTTTTTACTACCAAACTTCACTTTAAAGGCCTCCCTTGATAGGCTATTTAGTGTTTTCATCGCTTCTGATTTTATCTGCAGAAGATATGCCTTTTTTGCTTGATAGCCAAATCAATATGCCTTAAATGGGTAGTCCTAAAATCTTTTTCTGCCAGATTTTTTTTGTGATAAAAGCTCTAATCCAAATGCCAGTCCAAATATCACCAACATGATGAAAGCAAGCACTTTAATGATCATAACAATCAGATTTGTAGCAGAATAACGGATAGATTATTGGATATGTGATGCAAAGTGGTCCAAAAGTGAGATTTTTTTTGTGTGACAAAAGTTACAACTATTACTTAAGAACAGGGCTTAATTTTTTTTGATTTAACAAATTTGATTAATTTAGCGACCGTTTTGATTTTAAACAGGAGCAATTACCTGCGTTAAATGTTAACGGATACTTATTTTAAACAACCAAAACCACTGTTATGAAAAGCGAAGTTACCAAGCGCTTTGTGGCGGTGCATGACCAATTGGTAGATGGAGGTCATGTTCGCTCAACAAGGCAATTTGCGCTGGCTCTGGACTACCTTCCCCAAAGTATGGGTGAGGTTTTGAGGGGGCGTCGTGAAATCAATGTCGAAACTCTCAGGAAAGTTGTCGACAAATACAACGTGAATCCGGACTTCCTGCTCAAGGGAGAAAAACCCATGTTTCAGGGTGAAGAACTGGCACCCAAAGGATTTAAAATCCTCCCCATTACCATCGATGACCGGCAGGACCCGGTGATCCTTCATGTACCCCAACAAGCTTTTGAAATTTATTCGGGTGAAACGGTAGACGAAAAGTTCATCAAATCATTACCGTATTATTCTCTTCCCGAAATGAAGTACAAAACCGGTATTTTCAGGTCATTTGAAGTGCCTGATAATGCCATGGCTCCCTACCTCATTGCCGGTGAAACGGTTATTTGCAGCTATATGGATCCCGTCTACTGGACTGGTAATGTGCGTGAGTCTGATGTGTACGTAGTGGTAAGCCACGATGATGTGCTCATCGGTCATATTGATGTTCATCTGAACGATCCTAACCGACGCAGCATTACCGTAGTTCCCGATGATCCTGACTACATGGCTACTGAAGTCAGTGAGAAGAATCTTCGCGAAATCTGGCAGGTTCAGTCAAAATTGGGCCCCTTTATGCCAACGCGCAATCTCATGTCTGAGCGCAGACCGCCCAGCAAACTCAAACTTCAGAAAGAACTGGATGCAGCCAAAGAAAAAATCCAGGAACTGGAAGAAGAAGTGTTCGAGCTTAAAAAGCCACCTGCTCCTAAAAAGCGTGGTCCCAAACCGAAAAAGAAGCCGGCTGATCAGGCCAAAAAGAAATGATCAATTGGTACTCAATAAAAAGCCGGCTGCTTATGCATGCCGGCTTTTTTTCATGGTGCCTACATTAAGCCAAATATGCCGGCATACTTCAGCAATTCGCTTGTATTGCTGATGGACAGCTTACCGGACATAACGGCCATCATGGGATTGAGGTCGCCTTTCACCACCTTTACAAAATCATCGCTTTTACTTTTTATCGTACATTCGGGATCGCCGGATAGCCCTTCATCTACGGTGCAGGCACCATTTTCAATAACCACGGTAAAATCACCGCCTCCTTCACCTTGTAATATGAAGTGAAATCGCGTGCGGTGGTCTTTAATATCCTCAGGATTAACTCTGGAAGGGAGTTTCATGATCAAATCTCGGGCAGTCATATACATGTAAGTTAATTAACGAATGGTAACGCGGCGCAAATCTAAGTAATTAAAAGCATGGTATGGCAGTCCGCTCACGCGGTTGCTCACAAAGCGTGTAGTTTCGTCATAATACAAAAAAATCACCGGGGCATCATCGATCACTATCCGGTTCATGGTATGGTGCATGGTAGTGCGCAGCGAATCATCGCTCGCAACGAGTGCTTTCCGGTAAAGTTCATTGTATGCTTCTTCATTAAAACCTGTGTAATTAGGCGGCGCAGGGTTTGGTCCGTAAAAAACCGTAAGATAGGTTTCAGCATCTGGATAATCAGCTATCCAGCTGCCCCGGAATAAGCCAACTCCGCGGCGCGTCATCAACTCCCGCAAAGTAGCCGATTCCATGACTTCAATCCTGGCTCGGATGCCGATATTCTCCCATTGCCTTGCCACATAGGTAATGATGTCGAGGTAGTCGCTGTTGGTGTGCAATGTGAGCATGGGAATGCCAACTCCATTGGGGTAACCGGCTTCACGGAGCAGACGGGCAGCTTTTTCGGGGTTAAAATGATAACCCTGGTAATCTGCTCCGGCATACTCGGGTAAACCGCGGGGGATAAAGCCACGGTCTGCCGCTTTTCCGATATTCATTCTGAAGGTCCTGAGCATCTGCTCCCGGTTGATTCCGTAATTCAATGCCTGCCTCACCTTTGGGTTGAGCATGGGATGCACACTGTCCAGTGAATGCCAGTATTCCAGTCCAAAACCAATGTATTCCATATTCAGGAAAGGGCCTTTCTGCAAATACATGGTTTGACTCAATGTTGATTGCAATTCACCGGCCGGAGTCAGTGCTTCATGTGTAAAAGTGGCATCCAGGCCGCTGATGAAATCCAGATTGCCTTGCTTTAGCTCGATAAATGCCGTATACCTGTCGCTGATAAACTGGGCTCTGATGCCGTCAAGATAAGGTAATGACTGCCCTGTATCATCAGTTTCAAAATAGTTGGAATTCCGCCTGAGCAAAAGCACTTCATTTTCCACCCAGCGAACCAGTTTAAACGGCCCGGTGCCCACGGGGTTGGCTCGGAATCGATCACCGTAATACTCTACGGCTTCATAACTCACAATAAAACAATAGGGCATGGTAAGAATTCCCAGCATTGGCCTGAAAGGCCGGTTCAGCTGCATAATAAAGGTGGTATCGTTTGGGGCCTGCAGCGCATCCGTGTCTGCAAGCCTTCCTGAAAAAACCCAGCTCCCCGGTGCGCTGAGGCCCGGATTGAGCAATCGCCTGAAACTGTACACCACATCTGAAGCCACAAACCGCCTTCCTTTACCTTCAGGGAAACAGGCATTGTCATGAAAATACACATCATCGCGCAAAATGAATGTGTAGGTAAGTCCATCATCGGAAATCTTCCAGCTTTTGGCCAGAGATGGAGTATATTGAAGCAGCGTATCTGTGCTCAGCAGCCCGTTGTACAAATGACTTGAAGCCCATATATTGCTCTGATTGCGGGCAAAAGCGGGATCAAGACTCGAAACAGGGGTAGTCAGATTATACCGGAAAATTTGGTGGTCGCCTTTTTGCAGCGTATCGCTGCCACAAGAAGTGATCAACAATAACAAAACAACTCCGGATAAAACACTAAAACTGGATAAACTCATGCAGGTGCTGTTCAATAACGTTGAGGGTGGGTTGATGGATAACTCTTTGTTGTGCATCCACCAGGGTCTGTACGCGTGAAACCGGTTGCTTGTTGGGCATTACGTGAACATTCATATAGTTGAGTATGGCCGCAAAATGATCCATCCCCCGCAAATTTCCTGCCCTGCCGGAAGCAATACCGAGCAATGCTGATTTTTTGTTGCTGAAGCCGCCGTATTGATCAAGTACACTGCAGGCATCAATAAATACTTTGAGTAGGCCGGGAAAACTACCATTGTACTCGGGAATGACAAAATAGAACTTTTCTGCGGGAAGGATGAATTTTTGCGTGTATTCTGCAATTTGCGGATGAACCATTTCATCTTCAAACATGAGGGGGTGGCATACTGCCGGATTGAGGTGGTAGAGGTCGAGAAAATTGACCCTTTGGCCGGCTGCTTCCAGGAATTTGACTGCTACACCGGCAAACACGGCAGCATTGCTTTGTTGCCTGTTAGTACCTGAAATTACGGTAATTATCTGAGTAGACATGGGCTATTATAAATTACTGACCACGGCTTAAAACGACAGATCCGGCATTTGGTTTGGCGCCGGTTAAAAACATGATTCAAAGCTCAAGTCTTGTTTTGAGAGCTGCCTGTTAAGCCCTATCTTTGAACCGTAAAAATAGTTTTATTATGCAGCTTACCTACTTTGGGCATTCAACTTTTATGGTTGAAACCCTTGGAAAGAAAGTACTTTTTGACCCGTTTATCAGCCCCAATGAACTGGCTGCCCACATAGATATCAATGAAATAAAACCCGATTTTATTCTGTTGAGCCACGGACACCAGGATCATGTGGCCGATGTGGAGAGAATTGCCGCTCAATGCGACCCGCTGATTGTTTCCTCATTTGAAGTAGTAAGCTGGTTTGAAGAAAAGGGCTTAAAAGGACACCCCCTCAACCTTGGCGGTGTGGTGAATTTTGATTTTGGAACACTGAAGTATGTGAATGCAGTACATTCCAGCGTCCTTCCCGATGGAAGTTACGGTGGCAATCCGGGTGGATTTGTGATCTGGAACAGCGAAGGTAGTTTTTACTTTTCCGGAGACACCGCATTAACCCTGGATATGCAGCTGATACCCATGACCTGCCCCAGGCTTGATTTTGCCATTCTCTGCATTGGAGACAATTTCACCATGGGCCCCGGCGATGCTGTAATTGCCTCAGATTTTATTCAGTGTGATACGATTATTGGTGCTCATTATGATACCTTTGGCTATATCAGGATCGACCATGAAGCAGCCGGAGAAGCTTTCAGTAAGGCCGGAAAGGTATTGTATCTGCCCACTATAGGAGAACGGGTAAAATGGTAATTAACTCAGCAAAAAAGACCAGCAAAGCGGTATGGGAAAAGTAATAGCCATAGCAAATCAGAAAGGCGGTGTGGGAAAAACCACCACGGCTATCAATCTGGCTGCATCGCTGGCAACCTTTGACAAAAAGATTATGCTAATAGACCTGGATCCTCAGGCCAACAGCACATCCGGCATGGGATGTAAATCCGATCCCTCGGTAAAGGGGATATACGACTGCCTGATCAACGGCCTTGATCCTTTTGAAGCGATCGTGGAAACCGGTACACCGCAGGTCATGCTGCTTCCCTCCAACGTCAACCTTGTCGGGGCCGAAATTGAACTGATCAATACCTGGCAGCGGGAGTTTGTATTGAAGCACGAGGTCATTCAGAAAGTTCGCGACCACTACGATTATATCATCATCGATTGTTTACCCTCTTTGGGGCTGCTTACGGTGAATGCACTGTCAGCTTCGGATTCCGTGATTGTTCCGGTGCAGTGTGAGCATTTTGCACTCGAAGGGCTCAGCAAGTTGATGGACACCATCAGGCTGGTAAGGCAGCGTCTGAATCCCGGACTTACCATCGAAGGAATATTGTTATCCATGTTTGATATCCGGCTTCGACTGGGCAAGGAAATTGTGAAAGAAGTCCGGGATTATTTTGGTGATAAGGTTTTTAATACCATTATCCACCGCAATTCACGGATCAGTGAATCACCTACGGCCGGGGTGCCGGTGCTGCTGTATGATGCTACTTCCAAAGGCACGGTAAATTTTCTTAACCTGGCCCGGGAGTTGCTTGAAAAAAATAATGACATCCGGTTGGAAGAAATCGGAGCTGTGACGTAAAGTTTTATCACCCAAGGTTATGAGTAAGAACAGAAGGCTGGAAATGGGCAAAGGTATCCGCGCTTTGCTGGACAATATCGATCAGTCGTCGGGGGAAGAGCACGATTCGGTAATTACAGAACTCAGCAGAAGTTTTGCCATGATTCCGCTGCATGAAATAGAGATCAATCCCTTTCAGCCACGTACTGAATTTGATGCAGCTGCACTGGACGAGCTCGCCGCTTCAATCAGAAGTCTGGGACTGATACAACCCTTGACGGTTCGCAGGTTGCACAATCGCAAGTATCAGCTGATATCCGGTGAGAGAAGATTGCGAGCCAGCGTTAAAGCCGGCCTCACGGAAGTACCTGCCTTTATCCGTATAGCCGATGATCAGGAGTTGCTCGAAATGGCACTGGTTGAAAACCTGCAACGCGAGGACCTGAATGCCATGGAAATTGCCATTACCTATCAGCGCTTGACCGATGAGTTCAATCTGACCCACGATAAACTTGCAGATCGCCTGGGGAAGAATCGCAGCACCATCACCAATTACCTGCGCTTACTGAAGTTACCTCCGGGTATTCAACTCGGGATCCGCAAAGGAGAGGTATCCATGGGACATGCCCGGGCGCTGGTCGGTATCAGCGATGTGGCATTGCAAATTGTGATCTACAATGAAATTGTAAGTCAAAAACTCAGTGTAAGGGAAACCGAAGAGCTGATCAGAAAATACCTGAAGCCTGGTACCACTGGAAAATCAAAGGAAATTAAGCCTTCAGCACTGCAACATCTGGAGAACAACCTGAAATCATTCCTGAGTACCCGGGTCAATGTGCGCAAATCACCTGACGGCAAGGGTAAAATCGTTATTCACTTCAATAGCGATGATGATCTCAACCGCATCCTGGACACCATGCAGTTTGAATAAATACCGGATTTAAGCCGGCACTGTATCTACAGCCGGGTAAAAGGAAAATTAACTCTACTTGATCAGTGTTACATCTCCCCGGTAAGGTATCCTGTCGCCGTCAAGAAATTCCACTTCAATGTAGTAAATGTAAACTCCTGCATCCAGGTCACGGGTACGGGAAGTGCCGTTCCATCCCAGCGAATAATCATTGGGGGCAAAGTTATTTCTGCTGAAAACCAGCCCGCCCCAGCGATCGTAAATCTGCATGGTAACTATTCTGCTTACACTGCTGCCGGCATACACCATAAACACATCATTATTTCCATCTCCGTTGGGGGAGAAAATATTGGGAATAAAAACGTTTCTGGTTCTGTCAATAATTATGGTGAGTTGATCAGTTCCTGTACAGCCGGTACTGTCTGTGGCTGTCACCATATAAGTAGTGGTTTCCAAAGGAGAGGCTGAAGGATTAGGGCAATTAGTACAACTCAGGAAAACCGGCGGAGTCCAGTTTAAGGAAAGCAGAGACACATCAGGATTTGTGAAAATCTGAATATTGGCTGCTTCACCAAGCATTATCGTCTGATCCGGTCCTGCATTGACAGTTATCGGCGGTGGTTGATCGATATATACTTCCATTTCGGCAGTACAACCCAGTGAATCCTGAACAGCAAAAAGGTAGTACCCGGCTGAAAGATTCATGAACTCGTTGAAAGGCTGGAAAAATACACCTCCATTACTAAAGGTAAATGGTCCTGAACCTCCAATGATAACCGAATCGATCATCACGTACCCGTCATCATAGCCATAGCAGGTTGGGAATGCTATACTGTCTATGGAAAACTGAATACTGTCGTTCTGGCCGATAATGGTGTTCAGTGTATCCATACAGCCATTGGCATCAGTGATCACAACCTGATACTGGCCTGCACTCAGATTGGTGGCTGTAGGTGTTGTCTGATTGAAGGGGTCGTTCCACATGTAAAAATACGGCACGGTACCGCCTGTTGGCACCACACTTGCTGTACCCGTTGATCCGCCAAAACAATTGACGGGAGTGTTGCTGATACTTCCGCCCAGCACCGGAGGCTGACTGACCGTAATAGATATGGTTGGCGAACTGCAGCCGTTGTTGTCGGTAATCACCAACACATAAACTCCTGCAGCAAGTCCTGAAACTGAGTTTCCGGTTTCGCCGGGCAAGGTAACCCAGTTATATGAGTAAGGCGGAGTGCCACCCAGCGGATTGACAACAATTGAACCATTGCTGCCGCCAAAGCAGCTTACATTGGTTACCACGGGATTGCCCGGACTGATAGGATTGGGGCCGGGTACAAACACCGAGTCAATCCGTGTACAGCCGTTATCATCGGTTACCGTAACCTGATGGTATCCCTGGTTAAGCTGAATGGCTGTGGCCCCAGTTTCGTTGTTATCCCAGACAAAAGTATAGGGCGCTGTTCCTCCAGAAGGGACGGCAGTTGCGGTTCCGTCGCTGGTGTTATAGC
Organism: Saprospiraceae bacterium; assembly: GCA_050485785.1. Lineage (GTDB taxonomy): Bacteria > Bacteroidota > Bacteroidia > Chitinophagales > Saprospiraceae > JBJHCA01. Next base: position 8,816 of record JBJHCA010000095.1, read on the forward strand.
ATGTGGTTCCGGTTACGCCGGTAAACGAAACAGCTATGGCTGGCGGGTTAATCAAAGTGGTATCTGCTACTGCAGTACATCCCGCTGCATCCGTTGCTGTTACTATATATTGCCCGGGAGGCAGGTTGGTGATTTGCGGTGTATTACCGCCGTTTGACCAACCAAAAGTGAATGGGCCGGTACCACCACTGGCCGATGCTACAAGCACCCCGGTTTGCTGGTTGTGACAAAGCGGACTAGCGCCGGACAATTGTATCTCGATGGCATTGGGTTCGGTTACTGTGGCATCTGCTTCTGCAGAACAGCCATTCGCATCGGTTACGGTAACGGCATAAGTTCCGGCCGGCAATCCGGTTGGATTGGCGGTATTGGGCAGTGGCGGATTCCAGGTAAAAGTATAAGCACCTGTGCCTCCGGTTACCACTGTATTAATGGAGCCCGTGGCATCGCCATGACAAATGGCCGGACTGGGGGTAATGGAAGTTATTGTGAGCTGTGGCGGATCGGATAAGATGACCATAAGCGGAGTCATACAGCCGTTGTCATCAGTTACTTCAACTGTATAAATTCCTGCGCCAAGTCCTGTAATGGAGGCAGTGGTTTCACCGGATGACCATAAATAGGTGTATTGCCCGGTAGCGGTAGTGCCGCCGGAAGCGCTCACTGTTATACTTCCGTTGCTGTCGCCAAAACACGATGGATTCTGAGAGGATGATTCCGTGACGATCAGTTCTGTTGGAGCTGTTAAACTGATGGTTGCTTCTGCATTACATACGCCGGTAGCATCGTAAACGGTCACTGTATAGGTGCCTTCGGCCAGGTTGGAAGCTATAGCACTGTTGCCGGTGGAAGCATTGGCCGACCAGTCAAAGGAATAAGGGAGATTGGTACTTCCCGATGGTGTGATTTCGATACTGCCGTTGTTGCCTGCAAAGCAAGAAGGGTCAGTTGGGTCAACATCCAGTGAAATAACTACGTTAGTGCCTACCGTGAAATTGGAAAATACGGCAGTACACGAGTTGGCATCCGTAACAGTAACTTCATAAGTGCCCGGATTGAGATTGACGGCAGTTTGGGTGGATTGCACGGGTACCGTGTTCCAGGCATATTGATAAGGTGCTGTACCTGTATTCGGATCAATCGTTATGCTGATACTTCCATCCTCACTGCCACTGCAACTGGCGTCGGTAATGTTTGCCGGTCCGTCCAGATCAAGTGCAAGGGGTTCACTGACACTGGTGGAAGCAGTATTGGTGCAGCCGTTATTATCGGTTACGGTAACGCTGTAGTTACCCGGCGACAGATCAGATGTGGTTGCAGTGATATCGCCATTACTCCATAAGAAACTGTAAGGGCCAACGCCCCCGGAAGCAGTAGCCTGAATAAATCCGTCATTATTGCCAAAGCAGGTTGAATTACCTGAAGCAGAAATACTGGCGGCAAGAAATGATGGTTGTGATAACTGCACCGGTGAGGTTGATATGGTGTTACCTATATCATCAGTAACGGTAAAAGTATACTGTCCGGCAGGTAAGCCGGTCACATATACCGTATCACCGGAGGCTGCAACACTGCCTGTGGCCACTGTAGTTCCGGCCTGATTGGCGAGATCGTAGGTATATGGATTGATGCCGCCTGTAACGGTTAGCCCAAGTGCTCCTGTTGAATCTCCAAAGCAAAGAATTGTAGTGGAAACAAAGGCTGATGCGGAAAGGGTCTGGGATAAGGTAAGGGTAATATTGGCAATTCCTCCTGTAGTATCCATTACGGTAATGGTATAATTTCCGGCCTGTGGTACGGTGTAGGTCAGTGTGCTGCCGTGCTCAGGCGTGCCTGCAGTCACGGTTCCGGTAATCAGCGGGTCGGCATTGTTTTCTATGGAAACGCTGTAAAGCGATCCGTTGAATTCCGACAAACCTCCCTCCACATCGATGGATCCCTGAAGCTCATTGGTGCCGTTGTCAGTAATGGAAATATGATTCAGGTAAGTTACCGAAAAGGCATCGGCTGCATTCACGTGAACGCATTCATCTGGTGTGCCGAGTTCTTCAGTGATCAGGTTGGCATTGGTAACATGTGCATCCATGGTTACCGGGGCAAACCATATCTCTACCGGATTTCCCGTGCCTTCGTAATTCAGGGTGGCATTGCCAATAATCCCGGCCATGCCCGCATTGAAAAAATATGCATTCCCGGCTATTGTGGCATTCATCACCAGATAAACGCCTTGTCCCGGCGCACCGGAATAATTACAAACGTCATTGACAATATTGCTTACTAACGGTCCGGTAGCCGTGGGTGCACA
>JBJHCA010000096.1:0-10968 GCA_050485785.1 Saprospiraceae bacterium
ATCCGTGCCGGTGTCAGCACTTTCCACACATGAATTTAGCTTGTCCGGATGTCGCCATGCGACAATGCAAGTAATTTTCCCAGCTATTGGGCGAACGAACCTGCCTGATGAGCCAATAATATTTTCAAACCGGAGTTTAGATAGCTCAGATTACCCAAGTTGTAAAACAACCGGACAATGATCTGAATGTACAACAAAGGGAAGGTGATAACACGACTTCAAATCCTGAAGTAATGGGCTGCTGAGGGAGAAATAGTCGATACGCCACCCTTTGTTGTTTTTTCTTGCGTTAGCCCTGAAACTCCACCAGCTGTAAGCTACTTCTTCGGGGTTGAGGGTTCTGAAAGCATCGTGCATTTGGTTGCTAAACCAAGAGGACATCCAAGCTCGTTCTTCGGGCAGAAAACCAGAGCTATTTTTGTTGGAAACCGGATTGTGAATATCTATTTCCCGATGAGCAATGTTGTAATCACCGGTTACGATGAGGCGGGCGTTTTCTTTGCGGAAGTCATCAGCAAATTTTTGAAAATAATCGAGGAAAGTATATTTGATTTCCTGTCTTACGTCTCCTGTGGTTCCGCTTGGAAAGTATGCATTGAGCAGCCATGTGTTTCCCCAGCGTGCCAACTGGACTCTGCCTTCGAAATCAAACATTTCATGACCCATGCCACTGATTACCTCGTCAGGTTTTACACGAAAAGCCATACCCACACCACTGTACCCCGGTTTTTGTGCCGGAAACCAGGCATGACTGTATCCCAGTTCCCCGAACAGTTCGACGGGGATTTTATCGTGGGCAGCTTTCAGTTCCTGAAAGCAGATTATATCCGGTTGTTCCAATTTCAACCAATCGATAAGGCCTTTACTGATTGCTGACCGAATGCCATTAACATTGTAGCTGATGATTTTCATATTCCGGTTTTATAAGATTGCGGCAGCTTCATCGTAAAGCACCTGTAAAACGGTTTGTCCTACTGCTCTGAGTGTAGATTTTGAAATAATTTCAATGTCATCGCCGTGAGTATGCCAGTATTCCCCAAACCCCGTATTTGTATTGAGCGGGCGATTGATTATGTTAAGCATTGGAATACGGGCAATCCGGTTCACAAATAAATGATCATCGATTACTTCGCCGGTTCTGTTCATATCAAAGTATCCTGAAAACCCCAGTTGATGAGCAGTGTTCCATACCCTGTCGACATATTGGGAAGCATATCTGACAGAATAGCCTTCCTTGGCAAATCTGGCACCATGAGCACCCACCATATCGAGTAGTATTCCAAAACGGGGGCTGGCCAATCTGTTGTCGAGATTGGATGAAAAATACTGCGCACCCAGGCACCAGGTTTCCGGGTCTCCTGTATTGCCCTGATCTTCCAGGTCAAATAAAATAAGATCCAGACCCATCCCTGTCAGGGAATCAGCAGAAATTAATCTTGCAAGTTCGAGCAAAACACCCACTCCACTGGCACCATCATCAGCGCCGGGAATAGGTTCGCCTCTTCGATCCGGATCCGGATCATGATCGGCTACAGCCCGGGTGTCATAGTGCACAGCCAGCAGAACCCGGTGCGTTGCATCCGGCATCCATCGGGCAATAATGTTAAATCCCCTCCCACGTGTACCATTGGCCAACACTGCACTGAACTCCTGCTCTTCAACTAACCAACCCAGGTTAATGAGGTAGTTTTTTACCCAAATCCGGAATTGCTGATGACCATCAGAGAACGGTGATCTGGGTCCAAAACTCAATTGTTGCTCAATGTGAGCAAAGGCTGAGTCGGCTATAAAAACAGGAACTGCTTTAGCAGGGGAAGAATACACGCCGGAAGCGGGGCCAGTTTGTGGTTTGTCAGCTTCCGGCCCACAAGAAGTTATCCCCAAAAAAAAGAACAATACCGCTCCAAAAACCAGCCTCAATAATCCTATATTCATGATGGAGGCAGTTTCATCCAGGTCTGCCCCTCTTTGGTGTCTTTTACCTCAATACCGGCAGCTTTCAGGTTGTCGCGGATAAAATCGCCGGTAGGCCAGTCCTTGCGATCCCGGGCATCTTTACGAAGTTGGAGAATTATTTCCATCAGCTCTGCAGTGCGATCGTCGCCGGCAGATTCAGACTCAGCAGACAATTCCAGACCGAGGACATCGCGTGTAAACCGTTGAACTTCACCATCCAGCCATTGCAGCTGCTCCCTGCCCACAGCTTCTGGAGGCAATTGATCATGTTTGAGTTTATTGATTGCGCTCACCAGTTCAAACAGGGACGCCAATGCCCTAGGTGAGTTAAAATCGTCGCACATGTTGGCCAGAACATCGTTCCATATTTTCAACCATGCATCATCATCAAAGCCCTGTCCTGAAAAAGCGTGGTTTGCAGCAAGGTGATTCAGATTGCGCAATCCTTCCGTAAACCGCTGGAAGCCTTTTTCGGCAGCCAACAGGGCATCGTTTGAAAAGTCGAGTGTACTGCGATAATGCGTTTGGAGCATGAAAAACCTGACAACCTGCGGGCTGAATCCCTTGCTGAGCAGAGGGCTGTTTCCGGCAAACAATTCATCGGGCATGATGCTGGTTCCTTCGCTCTTGGCCATTTTTTTACCATTGAGAGTAAGCATATTGGCATGCATCCAGATGTTGGCCGGGTGACTTCCACAGCAACCTACATTCTGAGCAATTTCATTCTCATGGTGAGGAAACTTTAAGTCCATGCCTCCGCCGTGAATATCAAATCTGGTACCCAGGTATTTGGTACTCATGGCTGAACATTCGAGGTGCCATCCCGGGAAGCCGACACTCCAGGGTGACTTCCAGCGCATAAGATGACGGGGATCCGCTTTAACCCAGATAGCAAAATCAGCAGGATTCCTTTTCTCATCCTGGTTTTTGAGTGTTCTGCTTTCTGCCAACAGTTCATCCCAAACTTTACCTGAAAGCTTTCCGTAGTCCGGGTAATGTTGTCGGTATTTTTCGGTATCAAAATAAACAGAGCCGTTGGTTTCGTAGGCAAAGCCATTGTCGAGAATGGATTGGACCATTTCGATCTGTTCAAGGATATGGCCGGTGGCTGTTGGTTCAATGGAAGGGGGCCAATTATTGAATGCGCGCATAACGTCATGAAACCGGTTAGTATATCGTTGAACGATTTCCATAGGTTCAAGCCGTTCCAGTCTGGCCTTTTTTGCCACTTTATCTTCAGCATCGGTATCAACATCGCCTTCAAGATGGCCTACATCTGTAATATTGCGCACGTAGCGCACCTTGAAACCACAGTATAGTAAAAACCGGTAGATCACATCAAAATTCATGAAAGTTCTGCAGTTCCCCAGGTGAACATCGTTGTAAACCGTGGGGCCGCAAACATACATGCCCACGTAGTTTTCATGCAGGGGTTTAAACTGCTCCTTTTGCCTGGTAAGGCTGTTATAAATAACCAAGTTGTTTTTCATGCCGCAAATATAATGCGATGCGGGTAAAATGACCGGGAGAAAGCCGGGATGAAAAACCGGAAATTTAACTATGCTGTACTTGCAATTTCCTGAATAAACTGGCCGAAAGGCCGGGCTTCAGCATAGTTTCGGTCATTGTAGGCCTGAGCCGTGAGTTGTAACTTGTAAGTTTCCTGATTGCGAAGCACAAGGTCAATGGCAATATTGCCGTAGAGCTGATCAACCGGAGTATCAGTATTCTTACGAGATGCAGGAGGCTTGAGGTAATGCCGATGTACTTCTTCCACTTCCGATCCTTTGTTATATACGCGTTTATCAGAGAGGTATGATTGGTATCCTTCTGATAAAGCCACTTGTTTGAGAAAATCGAAAAAAAACAACATGGATCGATCAGTCCATAAAGGTTCCCGGGGAAAAATAACAAAACCGGAAGAAGTGGGTTTGTCCACAAACACTATGGTTCCATCCTGCCAATCGGGCTGATCATTAAAGTAAGTAAACTGCTGCAGTATCCAGGTGCTGAGGTTTCCGGGTTCCCGGGAGTTAAGCCAGTGCTCATAATCCTTTTCATAACTGCTGTCGCGCTCAATCACTTCGTGAATGAAAGGGTTTGAAGAGGAGCTGTCCTGCTCTTTGCGCACCAGGTTTTTCAGAAAATCCCAAACGGAGGCCATGGAAAACGGATTAAGGATTGTTCGTATAACGTAAAACCCGGATGGCTGTTTATGATTCTGGCTAGATTCCTCATAGTTCATGCATGAAAACGAGCTTGAATAAATACCGGATCGAATTAATTCAATCTGCTGAGTCCACTGCGTGCCTGGCGATGAAGAACGTCGGCATACAGATCAGGTTTCAGCCGCAGGCTGGTTTCGAAAGCCACTCTGGCTCTTTCCTTATCGCCAGCCTTTTCAAGCATCTGTCCAAAACGAAGTGCAGCTGCACAGGCAAAATGTTCGGGAATTGACGATCCCCTGCTAATGGCTTCAGAATAGTGTTTGGAAGCTTCATCCGTACGATTCAGCCTGTCGAGCGTCCGTGCTTTAAGATAGTGGAATTCAGCCAGCCTGGCATCCGTATTGAGCTCAGTTTGAGGAATTGCAGTGAGAGTGGACAATGCCTGCCGGTAGTATCCGCCGTCAAACTGTAGTCCGGCTGTCAGTAACTCACGATGTGGCACAGGGCCGCTGACTGCTTCTCGTTGAGCAGCCTTATCACCATTGCTTTGGGCTATGCCGGTTTGCTTCACGAGGTTCATGAGTCGTCTGTATTCTGGCATATTATCGCTAAGCAGCATAGACCAGGCCGCTTTCTGTAGGGCATCCTTTTTGTAGTCTTCGCCTTTTTCTTCCCTCACAAAGGCAAGAAAGGCGTCTTTTGCCTGTGCATAGCGGCCTGCTCTAAGGAGTGTTTCCCCATACATGTAATGGATATAAGGAATGGACAGGTACTGAGGCCCACGTGGTCGGTTGGTCAGCAAATTAAGGGCTTCATCATTTTTACCGTTGTAGATAGCGAGGTTGGCCAATACAAAGCAGGGCATCAGGGCATCGCGGGTGTTCCACTTCTGGGCTTTGGCAAATTCATATGCCTGTTGCCGGTTTCCGTCGAGCTGAAGCAAAAGAAACGAATACAATATACTGGCTTCTTTATAGATAAAATCATTGAATGGCCTGTGGTGTTCTACCACCTGAAGCATCATGCGTCTTCCTGCCGCGGCGTCAGCCGGTATACCGCTTACAAAGCTTGCACCCCGGGCATAGCGTCCGGGAATGGCCGTGACCATTATTTGCATCAGTCCAATACTTTTGCGGTTAGCCACAAAGTCAGGAAATTTATCCCGGTTAGCTTCAAACTCGCGGTAAGCACGGCGCATGCCCATAAAACCGCGGATATATCCTTCGCCATAGAAGTGTAAACCAGCCTGATGAAGGCTGATCTCTGCCATCAGGAACCCACGGTAAGGGCTGCTTTGAGGTCCTTTGGCAATTAGATTTCGCCTTTCATCCGAAGTTACTCTGAGCCGTGCCAGGGCGTCTCCATCTGAGGTGACCATGGCATAAATAAAGTCTGCATAATGCTCGAGATACACTGCCAGGAGGTTTCCCGGCTCCCGCTGGCGATATTGAAACAACTGGAATGTGGCTTCGTTAAGGCGAAGCGCCATCAAATGATCTTCGATGGCGGCAATCTGATCACAGCGCCAGTACCCGTAGGGGTTGGCCGGATTAAAAGCAACAGCGGCCTGCTGAAACAACAACAGGCCGCTGATAAGGCAGCCACACCTGAGTAACAATAGTTGTAAAACAGATTGGCTGATGCTGATCATATAGTTAAGCTGTTAGTCGCTGAGTATATCCTCATCAACCAGTATACGTCCGCAATGTTCACAAAGCATAACCTTATTGCGCTGGCGGATCTCTACCTGCATTTGTGGCGGAATCTGGTTGAAGCAGCCCCCGCAGCTATCGCGTTCAACGGTAACAACTGCCAGGCCGTTTTTATAAGTACCGCGGATTTTATCATAACCCAGCAACATCCGTTCTTCAGTTTTTTTGCGGGCTTTTTCTGATTCCTTTTTCAGTTTTTCCTCTTCCTTATCCGTTTTTTTAATGATCTCTTCCAGCTCGAGTTTTTTCCGTTCGAGTTCACCGTTTTTCTCAGCAAGTACTCCCTGAGTTTCCTCGAGGGTTTCTTTTTTACGGTTGATCAGTGCCAGGTATTCATTGACTTCTTTGCCTTTAAGGCGGATATCGAGGGTTGAAATTTCAATTTCCTTCTGGAGTGCTTCGTATTCGCGGTTATTTTTCACATCGTTTTGCTGACGCTGGTATTTGTCGAGCAGTGCTTCGCTGTCTTTGATCTGATTATGGGCCACAGCCATGGCCTTCTCGGTTTCCTTTATGCTTTCTTCCAATTTTCTGGCCCGAGTTTCGAGCCCTTCGATCATATCTCTGAGGTCTTCCACTTCCATGGGAAGTTCACCTTTGAGATAGGCTATTTCATCGAGTTGTGAATCGATAAGCTGCAGGTTATACAGGGAACGCAGGCGTTCTGCCACATTTATTTCTTTTACTTTGGCCATAATTCCGAATGGTTTTTATGAATGATTGGAGGAAAAATAATGGACCGGATTGGTGACCACCTCCGTTTTAAAGACTGCAAAATTAGGAAAATTTTCAACTATTCTTTCTGCTATTAAATCAACGGTAAACTGCTCAGATTCATAGTGACCGATATCCATGATGACAATCCGGCCATCGGCATCAAAAAACTCATGGTACTTAAAATCGGCCGTGATGTAAACATCTGCACCAGCAGCGATGGCATGTGGCAGCAAAAATGCCCCGGACCCGCCACAAACTGCTATCTTACTTACCTTTTCACTAACTTTTGCTGTATGCCTGATGCATGGAGTTTGCATGGATTGCTGAACATACTCAAGCCATGATTCAAATTCCATTTCGGTGTTAAGCTCACCGATCAATCCGGCACCCAGCTTACTGCCGGCGGCAGATACCGGCCATCGGGTTACGTTGTGGCAGGCGGCTTCGAAATGGCCTGCAATGCATGGTTCTACAATTCCGGTGGCTGTTTCACGGTCACAGATCACCGACATTTGAATATAATTTTCATTCAGTGAAGCAGCATATCGCAACTGAATGTCTCTTTGATGCCGGGGAATCAGAACTTTCAGTTCTTCCTCAATCCGGCCAACGACGTTCACCGGAACAGTATAAACATGCTCTTCGGCCAGATTTTTAGGCAACAGCACCCGGCAATTAACCAGTCCCAGTTTTGCTGCAAACATGTGGTTAACTCCGTTGTAAACGTTATCCAGGTTGGTATGGATGGCATAGATGGCCACATTGTTCTGGACAGCCTTGATGATGGTGCGTTCAACATAGTTGCGACCGGTTAAAGATTTAAGTCCTTTGAAAACAATAGGATGGTGAGCAATAATCAGGTTACAGCCTTTGTGGATGGCTTCATCAATCACAGTTTCTGTACTGTCGAGGCAGACCAGGACACCGGTGAGCTCCATGGACGGATGGCCGGTAATGAGTCCAGCATTATCATAGCTTTCCTGAAAGGACATTGGGGCCCATTGTTCAAGTAAAGCTGTGATATCGCTTACTACCATAGGTTGAGTATCGGTTAAATTGCAATTTGTGTGGTTGAATTTAGAGGTTTAATGAATGACTGAATACGGCCATACGAAACCAACAATTCAACTACACGGTGATCTGCTGGGCCAGAATTGAGATCTTGTTGTTAAGCACTTCAATAAAGCCCCCGGTAATGGTCACCTCAACTTCTTTGTCACCTTCAGCCACGAAAGACAGAGGGCCTTTTTCAAGCGCAGAAATTATGGGAGCATGCCCCGGTAATACTGCAAACCTGCCATCAACACCCGGAACACGGACTACGGAAACCGGTCCTTCAAAAAACAATTGCTCCGGTGTAAGCACTGTTAACTGCATCATAAGTACGTTCAATTAAGCGGTTGCCAGCATTTTTTTACCGGCTTCAATGGCTTCTTCAATAGAGCCTTTCAAGTTGAAAGCAGCTTCCGGGTATGCATCACATTCACCATCAAGGATCATGTTAAAGCCACGAATAGTGTCACTAATTTCCACAAATTTACCGGGGATACCCGTGAACTGCTCGGCCACAAAGAATGGCTGGGAAAGGAAACGCTGAACGCGACGAGCCCGGTGTACCACCATTTTATCATCTTCAGACAATTCTTCCATACCCAGAATAGCGATAATATCCTGAAGTTCCTTGTAGCGCTGGAGGATATTGATCACTCTTTGTGCTGTATTGTAGTGTTCCTCACCCAGGATAGAAGGGTCCAGGATACGGCTTGAAGAATCGAGAGGATCCACCGCCGGGTAAATACCCAATGAAGCCAGCTTACGGCTTAGAACCGTGGTGGCATCGAGGTGGGAGAATGTAGTAGCCGGAGCGGGGTCTGTAAGGTCATCCGCGGGCACGTACACAGCCTGAACAGAAGTGATAGATCCGCGCTTGGTAGAAGTAATACGCTCTTGCATGATACCCATTTCCGTGGCCAGAGTAGGCTGATAACCTACAGCTGAAGGCATACGGCCAAGGAGTGCTGATACTTCGGCACCGGCCTGGGTAAACCGGAAAATGTTGTCGACAAAGAAGAGGATATCGCGACCACCGCTTGGGTCGTTCAGGTCGCCATCGCGAAAGTACTCAGCAACGGTAAGGCCTGAAAGAGCAACACGTGCACGTGCGCCCGGTGGTTCGTTCATCTGGCCGAAGACGAGAGTAACCTGAGATTTTTTTAGTTCTTCCATATCCACTTTACTCAGATCCCAACCACCTTCTTCCATGCTGTGCATGAAATCTTTACCATAGCGGATAACGTTGCTTTCGAGAAATTCGCGCAGCAGGTCATTGCCTTCGCGTGTGCGCTCCCCTACACCGGCAAACACAGACATACCCTCGTATGCTTTGGCGATATTATTAATGAGCTCCTGGATGAGTACGGTTTTTCCTACTCCGGCACCACCGAACAGACCGATTTTTCCTCCTTTTAGGTATGGTGCGATAAGGTCGATGACTTTGATACCGGTATAGAGTACTTCCTTGGAGGTGGAGAGCTGTTCAAAAACCGGAGGCTGGCGATGGATAGGGTAGGCTTCTTCTTTTGAAACTTCCCCGATGCCGTCGATGGCTTCACCTACTACATTGAAAAGGCGTCCTTTGATACGGTCACCAACTGGCATGGAAATAGGCTGTCCGAGATCGTTTACTTCCATACCCCGGGTAATTCCATCGGTTGAGTCCATGGCAACGGTACGAACGCTGTCTTCACCCAGGTGCTTTTGGCATTCGAGGATGAGGTCGCTTTTACCGGGACGGGGTACAGACATACCATTGAGAATTTCAGGAAGTGTGCCATCGGGAAAGCGGACATCAACGACCGGGCCGATAACCTGTTTTACAAAGCCTTTGTTAGCCATATTCAATTGAGTTTCTTATTGTTGAATCAAGCGTTTTTAAAAAACGGTGCAAAGATATGTGTTTGCGTTAAGTATGCAAATATTTTCGAGGTTCTTTGGACAGGTATTTATTACCAACAGGATAGCGGGTGTGTTTTGATGTATCGGTGCGAGGTGCCCGGGATGGGATGATGCGGTTGGTGGTATGAATGTTTCGGTGCGCTGCACCTGGGGATAGGTGGTTGCGTATGATGCTATAAATATTAGGGTGCTACGCACCATATTAAATTTATGTGATATTCAGCGGTATTCAAATGTTGTGGTGCGAGGTGCCCGGGATGGGATGATGCGGTTGGTGGTATGAATATTTCGGTGCGCTGCACCTGTAATTATTGAATTCATTTGATGCTATAAATATTAGGGTGCTACGCACCATATTAAATTTATGTGATATTCAGCGGTATTCAAATGTTGTGGTGCGAGGTGCCCGGGATGGGATGATGCGGTTGGTATTATGAATATTGCGGTGCGCTGCACCTGGGGATTGGTGGTTGCGTATGATGCTATAAATATTAGGGTGCTACGCACCATATAATATTTATGTGATATTCAGCGGTATTCAAATGTTGTGGTGCGAGGTGCCCGGGATGGGATGATGCGGTTGGTGTTATGAATATTGCGGTGCGCTGCACCTGTAATTATTGAATTCATTTGGTGCTATAAATATTTTGGTGCGCTGCACCAATCAAATTAATTTGGTGTTATGCGGTATTTGATTATTGTGGTGCGCTGCACCTGTGGATGGGTGGTTGCGTATGATGATATAAATATTAGGGTGCTACGCACCAATTTGAATCTATGGAACATGGGAGCGGTACAGCGTACCGCGCTCTGTATAGAAAATTCAATAGTTCATTTTTACCGGTACAGCGTACCGGGATATAAAAGGAGGCAAAATGCGTTGAATTGAAGAAATACCAGAAATGATTTTTTTCTCTTGATTTGATAGGGTTGTTAAAGTTATGCGTCAATGAGGGTTTTTTTGTAAATTTGTTAGAACTATTTTTTGCAATGGCCAATACATACAAACAAGCATATTTTCATTTAGTGTTTGCTGTTAGGAACAGAAATGCCATGATTGGTAAAGGGTGGAAGGCAGAATTGGAAAAATACATAACTGGAATAGTTCAAAACAATGGACATAAGCTTATTGCAATTGGGGCGGTTTCAGATCACATTCATATTTTTATAGGGTACAATTTAAATCAGTTAATACCAGATTTAGTTGAGCAAATCAAAACCAGTTCATCAAAATGGGTGGAGCAAAATAAATTCTGCAAGTTTAAATTTTATTGGCAAATAGGATATGGGGCGTTTACGCACTCACATTCTCAGGTTGATCGTGTTGTGAAGTATATTCTAAATCAAGAAAAGCACCATAAAAAGGTGACATTCAAAGAGGAATATATTTCTATGTTAGAGGATTTTGAAATAGTATATAAGGATGAATATTTGTATGATTTTTTTGATTATATGTGAGG
>JBJHCA010000097.1:0-10860 GCA_050485785.1 Saprospiraceae bacterium
GCTGGCCATCATGCATTAATGTCCGATTCCGTCACTAGAGGATGTTAAACTTTGCCTATCTGTATAAAAAAAGGGCTGCCGGATTGGGCAGCCCCTTTTTTTATGCATCGCTGTTTTCTTCAGTGATGGGTGTTTTGACCTCGATCACCAGTTTTTGAGCTTCTGCATCCAGTGCAGCTTCATAAACAGTACCTTCCTCGGCTGAACCACCCAGTATGGTTTCTGCCAGGGGGTCTTCGAGGTATTTTTGTATGGCTCGGTGCAGGGGTCTGGCACCATATTGCGGATCAAACCCTTTCTCAGCCAGGAACTTTTTGGCTTCCGCAGTAAGTATGAGCTTGAAGCCCAACTTTTCTATCCGCTTGTAAACATCGTCCAACGTCAGATCAATGATCTTGAAAATATGCTCTTGTTGCAAGCTGTTAAAGATCACAATATCATCGATCCTGTTGAGAAACTCCGGTGAAAAAGTGCGCTTCAGTGCGGTCTGAATCACGGTTTTTGAATGTTCCCCTGCTGCCTCCGCTCTGGCTTTGGTCTGAAAGCCCACACCCTGCCCAAAATCTTTCAACTCACGTACACCTATGTTGGATGTCATGATGATCAGGGTATTCTTAAAATCCACTTTCCGGCCCAGGCCGTCAGTAAGCTGACCATCGTCCAGTACCTGAAGCAGGATGTTGTACACATCCGGATGGGCTTTTTCAATTTCATCCAAGAGTATAACGGAATAGGGCTTACGCCTCACTTTCTCGGTAAGCTGACCGCCTTCTTCATATCCCACGTACCCCGGAGGTGCACCAATCAGCCTGCTGATGGAAAACTTCTCCATGTACTCACTCATATCAATCCTGATCAGGCTGTCCTCTGAATCAAACAAATACCTGGACAAAGCTTTGGCTAATTCGGTTTTTCCTACGCCTGTTGGTCCCAGGAAAATAAATGACCCGATGGGCTTGGAAGGATCTTTGAGTCCTACCCTGTTTCGCTGGATGGCCTTGGTAATTTTCAATATGGCTTCTTCCTGTCCGATCACCACTTTCTGGATATCTTTGGACATGTTGACCAGCTTGTTGCTTTCACTCTGGGCAACCCTGCGCACCGGAATTCCGGTCATCATACTCACTACTTCGGCAATATCTTCCTCGGTTACGGGATATCTCTTTGTTTTTGATTCCTCTTCCCATTCCATTTTAGACATCTCGAGTTTACGCACCAGCTTGGATTCATCATCGCGAAGATCGGCTGCTCTTTCGTACTGCTGATTCTTCACGGCCTGATTCTTCAGTTCCTTGATTTCCTCAATCTTGCGCTCCAGGTCTTCAATATGCTTGGGTACATGAATATTTTTCAAATGAACTCTTGCGCCAACTTCGTCAAGTACATCAATGGCCTTGTCCGGTAAAAACCGGTCGGTAATGTACCGGTCACTTAGCGAAACACAGGCCTTCAGTGCATCTTCTGCATAAGAAACATTGTGAAAGTCCTCATACTTGGCTTTGATATTCTCGAGAATATGAATGGTTTCTTCGGCACTTGGCGGATCGATGATCACTTTTTGGAAACGGCGATCCAGTGCGCCGTCTTTCTCAATATGCTGGCGGTACTCATCCAGTGTGGAGGCACCGATACACTGCAAGTCACCTCGTGCAAGAGCAGGCTTAAATATATTGGATGCATCCAGCGAACCTGTAGCCCCTCCTGCCCCAACTATGGTGTGTATCTCATCTATGAACAAAATCACGTCGGGTGATTTCTCCAGTTCAGTCATGATAGCCTTCATGCGCTCCTCAAACTGACCACGATATTTTGTTCCGGCTACCAAAGCTGCCAGATCGAGCATCACAATCCGCTTGTTAAACAGTGTACGCGATACTTTCTTCTGGATAATTCTGAGTGCCAGTCCTTCCACAATGGCCGTTTTCCCGACTCCCGGCTCACCGATCAGTATGGGATTGTTTTTCTTTCTGCGGCTGAGAATCTGGGAAACGCGTTCAATTTCGGTTTCCCTGCCAATAATGGGGTCGAGCTTGTCTTCTTCGGCCAGCCGGGTTACATCACGGCCAAAATTATCCAATACGGGAGTTCGCGACTTGGTAGCTCCTTTTCTGGTCTGGCTGCCAAATGGCGGTTCGTCCTCTTCAAAAGGCTCATTGGGGTCTTGCGGCCCGCTTGCCTGACCTCTGATCTCGTGCCGAACATAATCGAGCTCTGATTTGTAGATTTCATAATCCACATCAAAACCTTCCAGAATTTTGGCGGCAAGGTTTTCCTTGTTTTTAAGGATGGAGAGCATCAGATGCTCAGGGCTGATCTTTTCTTCATTGAGATACCGGGCTTCGAGAAAGGTGATTTTGAGTACCTTTTCAGCCTGTTTATTGAGTGGCAGATTGCCCACATTGAACCCGGCCCTGGTTTTCCGGTGGCCGGCAATGGTTTTTTCAATATTGGCCCGCAGATCATTCTCATCCACTTCCAGCGACTTGAGAACCTGGTAAGCAAGTTCTTCTTTTTCGTGCAGTATTCCAAGCAACAAATGCTCGGTGCCGATAAAGTCATGACCAAGCCTGATGGCCTCATCACGGCTGTGTGAGATGATCTCTTTGACTTTTTTAGAAAATCGTTTCATACGCGTTAACCTCCTGAACTGTAAAAATAACCTAGTTTGTGTTGATAAGTCAAATATTTGACTACTAATTATCGGATTTGTTTCAAACGAAATTTGAGGTGACCGGGTTTACCAGGCAATACAAATAAACGAATTAATCCCAGGCCGACGTTCATACATTACTTTTATAACCTTAAAAACAGTGCCACAATGTAATCAACTGACACATCTTAAATTTTGATTAACTTTGCCACCGGTAGTTTTTTACCTGCTTTAACATACCTTACTACTATGAAATACAGCATTGACAAGCAAAAGCATTATACCCTGTTCAGCCTGCAGGAGAACAAACTCGATTCGCTCATCTCTCCCGATCTGAAATCAGAATTTATTATTCTCCGCAACGAAGGAATTCGCAACCTTATCTTTGATCTGTCGGCAGTCAATTTTGTTGATTCTTCCGGATTGAGTGCCATTTTGGCAGCAAATCGGCTATGGAAAGATTTTGGCAGCTTTGTTGTGGCCGAAGCCGTTCATCCCTCCGTAAAAAAACTGATAGAAATCAGTCGCATTGATTCGGTGCTTACCATGGTGCCTACAGTGGAGGAAGCCAGAGACTACGTAATGATGGAAGAACTCGAAAGAGAACTTTCTGCAGATGACGATACTCCTGAATAATTTTTGGAATGCGGTAATACATCGGTTTGGCTCTTCCGTTTCAGGCAACCATCCTCGGATTATCGGCGGCAATACCGTCTGCTGACCGATTCCCGCCGTGCACATGGGTCAGGTATGACACTTTTAACTTCTTAATTGACTGCGGTGAAGGTGCTCTGATGCAAATGCTTAAGCATGGCTTCAGTCCGCATGATATTGAGCATATTTTTATCAGCCACCTTCACGGAGATCACTTTTTTGGTTTACCCGGGCTGCTGAGTACATTTCTGGTTACCGGCCGAAGCAAACCACTCAGTATATGGCATCCCGGCCAGCTTGATAAGCTGATCTACCCCATGATCATGGATGAAGGCACCGATCCTGAATCATTCCCTTTTGAGCTCAGCTGGCCGGAATTTGATGCCACCAAAAAAAATATTCTGCTCGATCATAAAAGCATTCGTGTATCGACTTTTCCGCTGAAGCACAGTGTGCCCACTGCAGCATTCATCATTGATGAAAAACCAGCTCCCCGAAAAATGATTGCCGAGCGGATTGAAGAATTCGCCATCCCTTTTACAGCCATTGAAAGTATTAAAGAGGGAAATGATTTTGTAACCCCGGACGGCCGCACCGTCAGTAATCGCGATCTTACATTGGATCCGGAACCTCCCCGCCGGCTTGTTTACGTGAGCGATACAGGCTGGTTTGAAGAATTGCCCGAGATGGCAGGTTCCTGCGATCTGTTGATCCACGAAGCCACCTTCAGCTCAGATATAAAAACAGAGAAACTCCTGTACCATTGTACGGCAAAGCAGGCAGCAGCTACAGCCACGCGGAGCGGGGCCCACAAACTTGTGATCAATCATATCAGTACCCGAAATGCTTCTTTGAGCAAAATGCTGGCAGAAGCCAGGCAAGTTTTCAAAAACACCGTGATTGGCGAAGAAGGGAAAACCTTTGATGTTCGATCAGGCAGAGAATGAGGTTCCGCAACCGCAGGAATCCTCTGCATTGGGATTGTTGAAAGTAAAGCCGCGGTTTTGGAGACCTTGATGAAAATCGATTTCAATACCCAGCAAATACAACCCGTGTGCCTTGTTCATCAGTATGGTAATGCCCTCGTAGTCGAAGATCTCATCATGCTCCTTAGGTTCATCAAAGCCGAGTATATAGCTGAATCCGGCACAGCCACCACCTTTTACGCCAATGCGTAATCCGTAGCGCTCGGGAATATTTTCCTGATTGCGAATGGCGCGAAGCTGCTCCATAGCTCCGGCTGTCAGCTTAACGGGAGCATCTTTCACAGGGGTATTGATAGTTTCTTTCATAAATCAGACACCTTATTATACAGGTAAGCTTATTAACAACGGAACAAACTCCGGGGTTTGTTTAGTTCATTCCATTACGGCGCAAAGTTCGGAAAAATCTACCTTTGCAAAAAATGTAAGCAACATGCCGATATGGATTGACATTATTCTTGATTTTATGAAAGTGGGAATTCCCCCGCTGATGGTGTATCTGGCCGTTCAGTATGTCCTGCGTGAATTTCTGCAGAATCAGTACCAAACACAACTCCTGAAGTTTCAGGCTGAAAACCGCCGGACTTCGCTACCCATAAGGTTTCAGGCTTATGAGCGCCTCGCATTGTTCAGCGATCGCATTGCCCTGCCCAATCTCATTTTCAGGCTTCAGGATCAGGATTTCACCGCTCGCGAACTGAGAGACTCGATGATTCTGGCCATTCAGCAGGAGTTTGAGCACAATGTTTCACAACAGGTGTATGTGTCTGCCGAGTTATGGCAAATCATACTCAAAGCCAGAGACACCAACGTGAAACTGGTGAATGAAGCATACAGTAATATGCCGCCCGATGCCCCGCAACACATGCTGGCCGGCATGCTGCTCGAATTTACCGACAAACAGGGAGAAACGCCATCCGACAAAGCTCTTCAAGCCATCAGACAGGAAATGGGCATCCTTTATTAGACCTCGGTTCCTATTGATCAACTACCTCTGTTCCGGCATGAATCCAGCAAGCACAACAACCTTCATCACCAGAAAATCAGGCCCGGTTAAACATGCCTGGGTTTTTTCTTTTCCGGCTTTTCCCCGGAGAATTCGTTTGCAAAGTTCTATGTTGATATATAGCTCTTTGTGGGTCATTGTCCTGCTGGCGCAAGCTTGCAGCCCGGTAAAGCAAGCAGCACAGGTGGATGTGAGTTACTTGTCTGCCGATCCCATACTGAATCCCACCATTGACAGCGCTGTGTACCTCGCCATGGAACCTTACAGATTGCAAGTGGCCGAAGCCATGGATGCAGTGATTGGGCATGCCGGTGAAGACATAGCCATTGGAATTCCCGACAACCCCTTGGGAAACTGGATGGCCGATGCTATATACCATGATATGACCCGGCGAGGGTTTGCAGTGGATTTTGTGATTGTGAACCGTGGCGGTATTCGCATTCCCGTAATTCCCGAAGGAGAGGTAACCCGTGGAAGGATGTATGAGCTGATGCCGTTTGGAAACATGTTGGTGATTATGGACATGAGCAAAAAAGATGTGGAAAAACTATTAACACATACCTTAGATTGGAATGGGTGGCCGGTAAGTGAAGGACTCAGTTACCGGCTAAGCGAAAACGGGGTGGAAAAAATCACCCTTCACGGCGCACCGCTCCACCCTGAAAAAACCTATAAAGTAATGGTTTCGGATTACATTGCCATGGGTGGAGATCGCAGCATTTTCCTGACTGAAATACCCCATGTGGGAACCGGAATTCTCATGCGTGATGCGATGATCAGCTATGTGGAGCTGTTGCACAAGGAAGGAGGAAAACTCACTTCGCCCTTAGAAAAAAGAGTGGAAATATGGTAACCCGAAGCACGAAATTTTTTGCCAAAAAAAATGCTCAACGATCTTTCCACAACAAATTATTACAATGCCATTACAACAGTTTGTTAAGCCCGCCGAAAATGTTAAATCCGGCATCCCGCATTACCCGTTTTCAACAGTTTTCCACAGTATACTAACAAGAAAAAAAAGATATTAACATACCGGTTCTGCAATAATAATTTGTTCGATTCAGACTAAAGTTCGTAGCTTAGTCACCCCAAACCGAGGGGTTGAACAAAAGCCCGTAACATGATCAAAATGGAACGGAAAAAAACCCTGAGGTGTGTGGCATACAACCCAAACAAATACTATTTGTATACTTGTTGAAAAAGAGCGAACTCCTTTGTTAAAGGAACAGTAAATTATTGTGTACTGTGTGGTGTAGACGAAACTTTATAAAAACGTTGGGAACTTCTGCCCTGGCTTTGGCAGGAGGTGCTTTTTCGGCTTCGGGAAAACCGATGGAAGAAAGAAGTCCGTTTACCCGCGTTACCATATTGCATACCAACGATGTCCACAGCCGCATAGATCCTTTCCCAATGGACGGCAGTTCACTGCAGGGCAGAGGAGGTGCTGCGCGCAGAGCAGCTATCATCAACCGCATCCGGGAACAGGAAGAGCATGTGTTGCTTTTTGATTCCGGGGATATTTTCCAGGGCACACCTTATTTCAACATGTTTGAAGGAGAGCCCGAATTTATGTTGATGGAATCGATGCAATACGATGCGGCCACTTTGGGCAATCACGATTTTGATGCCGGGATGGAAGTGCTTACGGAGAGGCAATCGCTCATCAGCTTCCCCTTTGTTTGCAGCAATTACCATTTTGACGATACCGGTATGGAAGGCCATACCCGCCCGTATCACATCATCCGGAAAGGTCCGGTAAAAATCGGCATTATCGGCCTGGGCATAGAACTGCAAGGCCTTGCAGCGGAAGTGCTTTACCGGGGTACCCGGGTAAGCTCAGCCCTGGATGCCGCAAAGCAGTACGCCAATATTTTGCGCAATGATTATCAGTGCGACTATATTATAGCATTATCGCATTTGGGGCACCAATACGCTGACCGGCGTATTTCCGATGTGCTCATAGCGCAAAACACTACCGATATCGATCTCATACTTGGAGGTCATACGCATACCTTTATGGAACAGCCCGAAATTGTGGCCAATGCCGAAGGAAAGCCAGTAATTATCCACCAGGCCGGCTGGGCCGGTGTAGTACTGGGGCGCGTGGATATCGTTTTTGAACAGCATCGAAAAAACCGGTGCACCCTTTGTAGAAATCTACTTGTTTAGCCATTATTACCCTTAAAAAGGCAAGAAAATATGAGTACGTCACACGAACGCATTTGGACAAATTGTCTGCAAACTATTGAAAAAAACGTAAACCCCCAGAGCTTCAAAACCTGGTTTGCTCCCATCAAGCCCGTTAAACTTGAAGACAGTGCACTGACCATTCAGGTACCCAACCGGTTCTTTTACGAATGGCTCGAAGAACATTATGTAGGTCTGCTTAAAATGACCATCAAGCAGGAACTGGGCAAGCAGGGAAAGCTCGAATACCAGATTCTGCGCAGAAACGGAAGACCCCAGGGCTCCAAACCCGAAATGAGTACCACGGCACCGCCCGAGGAAATGCCTGTTAACCCCTTTGTGATCCCCGGCCTGAAAAAACAAAAGATCGACTCCAGGCTTAACAGCAACTATGTTTTCGACAATTACATTGAAGGTGACTGTAACCGCCTTGCCCGCTCAGCAGGCATGGCCGTTGCCCGCAAGCCCGGCGGTACTTCCTTTAATCCGCTGGTGGTATTCGGGGATACAGGCCTGGGCAAAACCCACCTGATCCAGGCTATTGGCAATGAAATCCTGACCAATATTCCCAATAAAACCGTGCTATATGTAGTAGCCGAAGAGTTCACCAATCAGTTTATCGAATCGCTCAGAAACAATGCCACCAACGATTTTGTGAATTTCTATCAACAAATTGACGTCCTCATCGTTGACGATATCCAGTTTCTGGCCAATAAACACAAAACTCAGGAGATCTTCTTCCATATTTTCAACTTGCTCCATCAAAGCGGCAAACAAATTATCCTGTCCTCTGATCGTGCTCCCAAAGACTTAAACGGCATGGAAGAGCGATTGATATCCCGCTTCAAATGGGGCCTGTCAGCCGATATTTCGGTACCCGACCTGGAAACACGCATCGCCATTATGGAGTACAAAATGCTGAAGGAAGGATTCGACATCCCTTCGGATGTTCTGGAATTCATTTGTTTCAACATTAAAAATAACATTCGCGAGCTGGAAGGCGTACTCACTTCGCTGGTGGCCCAGTCATCACTCAACCAGCGGGAAGTAGACGTCAATCTGGCCAAAGAAGTGATCAAGAATTTTGTGTCGACCATGTCGCGCGAAATCACCGTGGAGTTCATTCAGGAACTTGTAGCCGAGCACTTTAAAGTTTCTGTAGATTGTCTTCAGGGTAAAACCCGAAAAAGGACTATTGTACTGGCAAGGCAACTCAGCATGTATCTGGCCAAAAAAATGACCTCGCAAAGCCTTAAAACCATTGGAGAAAATTTCGGTGGTCGCGATCACAGCACAGTGATCTACTCCATCAATGCCGTACAGGATCTGCTGGATACTGAACCCATGCTCAAAGGAACCGTGGAAGAACTGGAAAAGAAAATTAAACTGAGTCTGAACGCGTAATGCAACATCTGTCTCATATCAAAGGGCTGCCCGATTTTGTTAGGCGGCCTTTTTTTTGGGGATATCTCTTTGTTGGGCATTTCCGTCTGTAAGGCATCTCCCATGATAAGTTGAACTTGCTTTAGTCAAGCCAAGGTAACCGTACTTATTCCTCCAGCGGCCTGATCACAAAGAAGCCGTCGCTACCCTGCTTCTGATAAAGCGGCATCAGCAACATGCCGTCGCATTCGGCCAGTACAGCGCCATAGCGGTCAGTACCCAGCCAGTCGCCTCGCTTTACCGGGGAATAATTATGAAAGCCCCGGCGCATAACAAAACTGTCATCCTCAGTAATCCGGTGAATATACTGCAGAACAAACTGCCCGGGCAAATTGGAAGCAAAAGCTTCCAGTCGTTCATCGTGCCGGGTTTCTACATACCTGGCCGGCACGCAACCTATGGAGCGCAAACAATTAACTGTCGCTGAAATGGCATTATCGACCGACTCACCCTCCTGGTGTTGACCCGATTCGAACACCACCCCGGTGGTAGGCACTCCGGTGTTGGCTTCGGTAAAGTAATCCATGGTAGTGCCCGGCAAACCATCCATAAATCCATGGATAACCGGTACTTTGAGGTTAAGCCCCATTCTGATGCTGTCCGGATTGGACGTGACCAGACAAAATACCCCGTCGTGCGCAGTGGTAGTATGCAGATCGAGGATATAAACCCTGTCCGGATTATGCTGTTTCACCAGGTTTTCAACCGCCTCGGTAAGTTCTGCTATTTCACGGTCTTCATCCTGTAGTGCTGCATAGGGTTGCTGCCGAAGCTGTTGAATGTATTCCGGAATCAGAAAACGGTTCATGTCGCGCTTCAGATACCGCACATTCTTATTTAATGCCTGAAGATTGCCTGCTACACCGGCCAATGTGCCGGAAAAAGTAAACTCAGGATGCGTATCTTTTTCAAGCTTCAGCAGTTCCAGTACCCTTCTCACAGCCTGCACACCGGCACGCTCATTACCATGAATGCCGGCTATCACAATCAGCATGGGACCCGGCATATCATGCGTATAACGGCCAATCACCCTGGCCGGCATGTCAAAATTATTTGAGCTTTGTTCTGACGGAGCAAAAACCTCCATATTTCTGTTTTTTATGCAAGCTGGCAAATATAAGAAAATTACCCCGTGGAAAAAGTTCGTTCTGACCGGGTTCCGGTCTTTTCGCAGCCATTTTTTTAGTATACCCAGCCACTCGGAGAGCCTATCCCTATTGTGGAATTATCGTGGATACGGGTAAAGAAAGTAGCGAAAAAAGATTCATACGATCTAATCCCATTGGCAACCGGCGATAAAATCAGTAACAGTTCATGTTTAGGAAATCTTTAATCCTTTGAGCCTCGTTCAACTGCTGTGCTCATATTTGTATTCATTATTAGGATTTTGTTAGTTTTTTATTAAACTAAATGCCCTTATGTACCTGGTGAATTCTGACTATAAACAGCCTGATAGCGTTTTCCAGAGTGCAAAAGTGATAAGAAAAAAAAAAATTATTCTGCAATGACTTTCTATGCTGAATTAAAAGAATAGGGCTACCCATTTAAGGCATATTGATTTGGATATCAAGAAAGGCATATCTTGTACAGATTAAATCAGGAGCGATGAAAACACTAAAAAGCCTATCAAGGGAGGCCTTTAAAGAGAAGTTTGGTAGTAAAAAGGCATGTATGGAGTATTTAGCCGAATTGAAGTGGTCTGAGGGCTATAATTGTAGGCGATGTAATCAAACATCATATTCAAGAGGAAAACAGCTTATTAGTAGGCGTTGCAAGTCATGCGGCTATGACGAATCAGTGACCAGTCATACATTGTTTCATAAACTCAAGTTTGGCATAGATAAGGCTTTTGAAATGTTGTATGAAATAACAACAAGCAAGAAAGGAGCAAATAGTGTATGGCTAGCTGAACGCTTTGGAGTGAATCAAAAAACTGC